>WQSD01000075.1 GCA_009788105.1 Oscillospiraceae bacterium
CGGCAATGTTCAGGATTATGCACAACCTGTGCCAATGGTGCGCCCTTGGTGTTCGTGGAAGAAATTGGGTCGGCGAGGGTAGAGAGGCTTGGTTTTGGGGGGTCATGGCACCTCGTATTGAGCTTTGGATAACTGGCACAAGTCTTACCCAAGGTCAAGAATTGTGGGTCGACGCAATGGCTACCCAAGGTGATTCGTTGCGTTTTTCCCTTTACAACAACGGTAACAGAGTGTTCTTTCACACTCTTGGACACCGAGATACCGTTTCAAATACGGTTATAATTCCGATGAACCATCTTGGCACAAACCGCCTTGTGGTGCAGTCTTTTTGGGCAAGTACAGGTGTTGTGACAGCAACAGAAGTGCGGTATGTGACGGTGATTGCAGGTGTGGGATCTTTGCCGGGCATTCCCGTTCAACTTGCCCCCACACGGACAGGAAACAGCATAACTGTCCATTGGAATGCGCCAACAAGTGGTAGTTCGCCAACCGGATATAACATCTTCCTCGGTTCGGCGCAATCTGGCTTTATGGGTCACTTCTCTGTGCCTTCAAACGCCCGAAGATTCACAATTCCTGCCGGGTGGATTGAGGGGTCATGTTATTGGTTTTACGTGGAAGCCACTAACGACAGAGGGGTTAGCGGGTTTAGTGACAGGCGATATTCCACCCCTCATGCGCCAATTTCTATTCGTAATAATGTTTTTGATTTTCCAACAGCATTAGTATCGCCGGTTACTTTCTTTGAGCCTTCGGCGGAAGCGCAAAATGCTGTGCGCATGGAAATTAGGTTAAACGGTCGAGTTATCGCAAGAAGCAACACTGACCACATTTCTTTTCACGGTGTCGTGCCTGCCGACCTTAGGAATTTAGGATACCACGAATTGCAATTTCGAGCATATTGCCGAAATGGCATTTCCACTGCCATAACTCGAAGAATTTTGGTTACTCCCCCAGTAAACCAAAGAGTGCAAATTGGTCTTTGGTATGTACCACAAAGACCAGCGCCGAAAAATGTTGTGCCGTTAAATGTGCGACATATTCCTTGTGTGAATCTTCCTACATCACAATGGGCAGCATGGGGGTTAAGTGTAGGGCGGGGCATTAGTTGGTGGAACAATTCTGCGTCTAATGTCTCTTTCCAGACAGTTGGCGCCACAGCTACTGCGAATACATTGACTGTGAGTTACTCGTCATCATCAGTTATCGGCGAATTGCACAATTACTGGGGAAATCACCTTCACGGAAGAACTCACCATCCACGAACAACGATTCTTATCAATACAAGAACTATTTTTCGTGTGAGCATTAGATATGGTTGGACACCAACACAATTGCAAAATTTTGTTGCTAACGTAGTCGCACATGAACTTGGTCATGCAGTTGGATTAGAAGACAATCCAAGGAGGGATAACGGCACGTCTATACACAGTGTTATGACACAATGTGCCCATACACTTGTAACCATGTCCGGTCCTACGACAAACGATATTGCGTATGTAAATCGGGCTTATCCCCGAGTACCTTAACTTTAATTAGGAGAAAACATTATGAAAAAACTTATTACTTTAGCACTTGTATTAACAATGCTACTACTAACCCTTGTCGCTTGCAATAACGGCAACGATGTAAACACAGATGACGACTCTACCGCAACTCCACCCCAAAGAGTCGAACTCCCCGAATGGCCAGACAACCCCAATACTATTGAGATACCCGAAGATGCTTTAGTGAACCGTTTGAATTTTATACCAGTACTTTCATCTAGCATAGAAACATTAAAATGGTACATTAACCTTTATTCAGAAAGCAGTCGCAGCCATATATTCCGTGGCATTGTATTGTACGACCAAATTGTATGGCGACAGCGCCATCCAGACCCGCCACCCGACCATCCAGGTAGCATACACACCGAAACAACATTTTTGATAAAAGAAGTGTTTTTTGGCGACTTTGCTCCCGGAGAAACTGTTGCAATTATACAGCCTGGTGGTGTTTATAATGGGGTGCGAGTAATGGCTACTTTCAATGATTTACGAGTAGATTTGCCCATTGGCGAGGAATTTATTGTTTTTGCATGGCAGCTTCCTTATCCTTATTCAGATATATTTTATCCACTTTGGCACCACCAAGCCTTTCATTGGTTAGGCAATCCATACGGCGGGCGGGCACTTAGTGCTATGTCCGACACTTCCGTAATGGAAGCGGGGTATGTGGAAATAGTTCCAAGTCCGCAGAATGTCGAAAGTTGGATGGAAACACTTGTCATCACACGCGAGTTTTTGGCTGAAATAGCCGAAGCTGGCGGTCACGAAATCGGCGCGCCAATTCCTGTGGACGTGATGGCACAAGCGCAAGTGGTGCATGAACAGGTAGCCGCCGCCCGTGCCGAACGCGAAGCAGAAGCGATGCGGGAACAGCAGGTGGCGGAGTAGGGATGGGGAGTACGGGGGAGCAGAAATGCTCCCCTAACTCGAAAGGAGAAAACATTATGAAAAAATTTATTACTTTAGCACTTGTATTAACAATGCTACTACTAACCCTCGTTGCCTGTAACAATGGCAATGACCCACAACCGCAAAACGACGTTAATCAACAAACAAGAGTACAATTACCCGAATGGCCAGAAAATCTCAATACTATTGAGATACCAGAAGATGCGATGTTTAATACTGTGAATGCGATTCCAAGTCTGGCAGACGATATAGAACACTTTAATAGAAGTTTGCAATCTGAGTGGAGTCAAGCCAAGGTGTTTCGTGGCATAGTAATTGACGAACAACCTATATGGATGCAAATTCCTTGGGGCGACGAATATATGGATATTTTGTTCACTGACACTAAATTTTTAATACAAGAAGTGTTCTTTGGCAGTTTTGGGGATTTAACGCCAGGAGAAGCTATTACTATAAGGCAACGAGGTGGCGTTTACAATGGTGTGCAAGTATGGGTTTCGTCCAGCAACTTGCTTGTAGACTTGCCCATCGGTGAAGAATTTATTGTATTTACTATGTGGGATGATTTTACAGAATCATATTTTCCAGTACATCACCACCAAGCCTTCCATTGGTTAGGCAATCCATATGGCGGGCGGGCGCTTAGTGCAACCGCTGACACTTCCATAATGGAAGCGGGGTATGTGGAAATAGTTCCAAGTCCGCAGAATGTTGAAAGTTGGATGGAAACACTTGTCATCACACGCGAGTTTTTGGCTGAAATAGCCGAAGCTGGCGGTCACGAAATCGGCGCGCCAATTCCTGCGGATGTGATGGAGCGGGTGCAAGTGGTGCATGAACAGGTAGCCGCCGCCCGCGCCGAACGCGAAGCAGAAGCGATGAGGGAACAGCAGGTGGCGGAGTAGAAAAACAGGGGGCACTAACCTGCCCCCTTTTCCAATTATCACCACCATCCTACTCCTCGCCTAACTGTTCCGCTACTCGCCGTTTCGCAAGGGAAATCAGTTCAGCGGCGTAACTATCCGCCTACCTCAACCGCCGTTTCAAGCGCCAGTTCCATCATTTCCACGAAAGAGTCTTGTCTGTCCTCGGCGGAAAGGGCGTCCCCGGTGACTACGCTGTCTGAAATGGTACAGATAGCAAGGGCGTTTTTCCCTGCACGGGCGGCGGTCATGTACAGGGCGGCGGCTTCCATTTCCACAGCAAGCACACCCAGCTTCGCCCAGTCAAGAGTGTCCGTGATCCGCTCTCCGTAAAATGTATCAGAGGTGAGTAAATTACCCACACGGACAGGAAGAGCCTTGTTTTTCGCAACTTCAGTCGCTTTAGCAAGCAGGTCATAGGTTGCAATGGCGGCAAACTGCCCCTTTAGTCCGTATTGGTCGAAGAACGCGGAGTTTGTAGATGCCCCCATTGCGATGACGATTTCTCGCAGGGCAATATCCGTGCGAAGTGCCCCCGCCGAGCCGATGCGGATGATATTTTCCACCCCAAATACATTGTACAACTCGTGGGCGTAAATCCCCATGGATGGCATCCCCATGCCACTTGCCATAACGGACACAGGCGTGCCTTTGTATGTGCCGGTGTAGCCCTGGATTCCTCGAACATTGTTCACAAGGCGGGCGTCGGCAAGGAAATTTTTTGCGATAAATTCGCTGCGTAGCGGGTCGCCGGGCATAAGCACAGTTGGGGCGAAATCGGCAGGGGTCGCCTTGATGTGGGCGGTGGGATAAGTGTTGTTTGGTGTCATGGTTTTGCTCCTATGAGTGTGTTTTTGTATAGTCGAAATGTTGTTGATAGGGCGGTAGGCTACAGGGTTTTGGTGGTGTTCGTGCGTTTTCGTGTCCTTTCGTGGTAAAACGCCCTTGACCTTAATCCCCTTCCTTGGGAAGGGGTGGCACGAGCATAGCGAGTGACGGGGTAGGACAGGACACAAACACGACACCAAAACTCAAAATTTTTCGTTTCACACCTACCCCGTCTTGCGGAAAACCACCGCAATCCACCCCTTCCCGCGGAAGGGGAATTTCGGAATCGTGCAGTGGATTTTTTCGTGCGTTTTCGTGAATTTCGTGGTTAAAATGCTCTTCGCCCTCTTTTTGGAGGGAGCTGTCAGCGTAGCCGTCGGAGGGAGTGCCCTTAACTCCACACTCCACCCTTCAAACTCCATACTTCTCCGCCCGCCTTATCCAATAAATCAATTTGCGTAGCAAATTTTCCACAATTCTTAATTCTTAATTTTTAATTCTTCATTGCCCTTTTCTAATGATAGAATACCGTAGCCTGTCACACTTATCTCTGCCGAACTTTCGCAAAGTACCTTCGTAGACAAAGCCCGCTTTTTCAAGAGCTTGTTGCAATGCCATTTCATCACTTTTGCAAAGGCAAAATGCAACAGACAAGTCGGTGCTACAAAAGCCGTATTCCAAAATAAGTGATAGTGCTTCGGTGCAAAAGTCAGAATTGTTGTACTCATCACAAAGGTGAAGTTCAAGCTCTCGATAGCCTTTGTACCGCCCCACATCAACAAGCCCCGCCACGCCAACCAGTTTACCGGTTTGCTTCAAAACAATGGGGAACATCTCCCCGAAATCTTGCCACAACTTGATACATTCGGCGGATTCTTTTGGTGTATCAATGGTCAAATACTCAAGAAAATTACTTGAATTTTGCTTTGCATCAAGCAAGTCTGCTGCATCGCCCTCTTCCCAGCTTCTAATCATCAATCTTTCAGAACTGATAGTGTTCATTTTGTTACCTCCGTAAAGTAGGTAATCAACGGAAACACGGAAAAAGCGGGCTATTATCGGCAACATAACAATATCCGGGTAGTTGGCTGAAGTTTCCCAGCGTGATACCGTTTGCACGCTTACATTTAAGCGGTCTGCGAGTTGTTGTTGCGTAATGCGGTGGTGTATTCGCATTTTTTTGATTGTTGTTCCTATGTCCATGTTGGCTACCTCTTGGTTTGTTTTTTTGCAACGTTGCAATATCATTATATCTGAGTTTGCTCATGCTTGCAATGTCACAAACCGAGAGTTAGGTAGGCATATGTGGGGGCGTTGTCCTGTAGGGGCGACCCTTGCGGTCGCCTGTTTGTGCGGTGAGTATCATTCGTATCGGGCGGGGGCAAGCCCCGCCCCTACGGGATACAATGCGGATTTCGTTGCGGTGCGCCCTTGACCTTGCCCTCTTTTTCAAAGGGGGTGGATTGCGACTGTCCTTGTCGCAAGACGGGTGTTTTTTTCTGCGGGCGGGCATAGAAACCCGCCCCTACATGGTTTTGGTGGTGTTCGTGCGTTTTCGTGTCCTTTCGTGGTAAAACGCCCTTGACCTTCTTCCCCTCTGTGGAGGGGTGGCGTAGGCGGGGTGGTTCGGTGGTATATTGCGGGCGGGGGCAAGCCCCGCCCCTACGATTTAAGATGCAGAGAGGGTGTTGTTCGTTTCACACCTACCCCGTCAGGGGCAAACACCAGCCCCTGCCCCCGGGTCGCAGTCGCTCCCGCGCTGGGATGTGCTATTCGCACAGCGCCCCCTTCCGCTCGCGAAAGGGGATTTACAGAAATGTCTGTTCCATGAGCTAACCAGATAGTCGCAAAATCTTTTTCTTTTTTCCTATTGACCTTTCGCGCAAAATGTAGTAAAATATGATATAATGGGAGTGTTGAAAAAAAGGGTTTGTGGTCAATCATATATTCAACACACTCATAAGAGAATTTTCAAGGAGAAAAACAAGCGCAATGAAGTATATTTTTGTAACTGGCGGAGTGGTTAGCGGATTAGGGAAGGGCATTACGGCGGCATCTCTTGGGCGGCTGTTAAAGGCGCGGGGCAAGAAAGTAACCCTGCAAAAGTTCGACCCCTATCTAAATATTGACCCAGGGAAAATGAGTCCGTATCAGCATGGAGAGGTGTTCGTCACAGACGACGGCAGCAGTTGTGACCTTGACGTGGG
>WQSD01000076.1 GCA_009788105.1 Oscillospiraceae bacterium
TGGGGCAACGCCCCAAGGTGTTTTATGGTTTTTCTTCAGGTTGAACTTATATATTATAAGCTATTTTGCTAAAATTGTCAATAGGTTTTTGAAAAAAACTTTGTAAAAAACTTTGTAAAAAAATTTGTAAAACATAAATTCACTCTTCCATCTCACCATCTAACGGCACAACACACACCACACGAAACACTTCGCCGTCGTCAATTGCGATACTTCCTCCAATTGTCACAGCACGGTGTTGCAAGTTCCGCAGTCCGCTACCTTTGCCCACTTTTTTCACCACTCCATCGTTTTCCACACACAAGCGAGCAAGAAATGGAGTCACATCAAGGGTCACGCTTATATAAGTAGGGCGGGCGTGGCGGGCACTGTTGGTCAAACATTCCCGCAGGCAAGACTCAAGCATATTCCATGCGTAAATGGGAATAATTTCGCTGTTTCCGTGGCAGGAAAAAGCCACTTTGTGGGCAGGAAAGCTGTCGCACAGCTTTTGCAAACGCTCCACTCCAAGTTCAGTCACCGCGGACAGATTATGCACCGCCTCACGGATTTTGTTCGCCCCATTATCAAGGCGGTCAAGGGCAATATCGTACAGCTCCAACACATCTTCCTCTGTTCTCTCCAGCATAGGTCGCAGGGTTTGGAATGAGATAAACGCCGCCACAATCTCGTGTCCTGCGTTGTCGTGAATGTCCCGTGAAATGCGGGTACGCTCCGACACAATGGACATTCGCTCCACCTGGGCGATAGCGTCGGTTAGCTCGCTGTGCATGGTTTCCATTTCATACATTCTGCTGGCGTCGCTGTCACGCAGGTGCAAAAGTCGCTCCCGCTCCTGCTCAAAAGCAGTGTTAAACAACTCGGACACCAAAATCAAGCTGATGACAATATATTCTCCACCCATAAGCAAAAGCATCACGTCAAAAAGAATGCTGCTTTTCCAAATTCGCTTAAATCGCCACCGCAAAAGGGTCATTATAATCACGAACAAAAGCAGGAAAAAGCCTGTTATGTTCCCCTCGGCTGTCAGCCAGCTGAGGTATAACAGGCTAAATCCTGCAACTTTGCAGAGCCAAAATAATAGTTTAGGCGAAAGGTTGTTCATGGGTACTCGGGCGCGTAGTTATTTTTCCCCGTTCTGCACTTTTTCAATAGGTACAGCTGTTGTATGAGGTATCGGATGCCATTTTGTTGCTTTGTTAAAGAAACAAGAAAGATTTATCGGTATCCATGTTATGGTAAACCAAGGGAACAAGAGCATAGCCTTAACCATGCCATTTCGCTGTCCATAACATTTGCATACAAAAAAATTCACCAAAAAGCCAACAAGCAAACCGGAAAGTATACCGCCAATATGGAAAGCGCTTAAAATATCAAGCAAATTCGGCGACGAAAAATCTGCGAGTATTATGCCATTCACAAAGAAAAATATACCCGTAACAATGCCGACGACTTGCATTATTGGTGCCATGAAAAACAGCGTCAAATCAAGGCTGGCTATGTTTCGTGTTTTCACAAAGCTCCAGAATAGTTTGAAATAATATTTTCGCAGGTTTTGCAAGGCACCGGTCGACCACCGCCTGCGTTGATACCACGACGCCTTAAACGTGGTCACGTGTTCGTCGTATGTAATAGCGTCTTTTACAAATACAATTTTCAGTTTATTTATGGCACACTGGGAGGTAAACTCCAAGTCGTCTGTCATTGTTGTGGTTTCGTATTTGTATTTATCAATGGCTTCTTTGGTAATCATCCAGCCGGTGCCGTTAATCGCCGCCGAACCCCTTAGATACATTCTTGAAGTGCTGATGAAAAAGTTTTGCAGGTAAAAGTAAATGGTGTAACTACCGGTTAAATAGTTATCTTTCGGGTTTTTTGCATCTCTAAACCCTTGTGCCACAACATGACCCTCGCACAATGCGTCGTTCATTCGTCTAACAAAGTTTTTGTCGACAACGTTATCAGCATCAAAGTTAATATATGCATCAATATCCGTACGTCCGACAAGGGATTTGAATGCATGGTCCATAGCATCCCCTTTTGATTTACAGGCACGCGTTGTACAATCAATAATCGTAGCACCAAGCCCGGCTGAAATTTCTTCGGTTTTGTCGGTGCAATTGTTTGGAATAACAAAAATTTCGATTAGTTCTTTCGGGTAATTTTGCTTGTGAATGCTGTCAATTAAAAGATGAATAACATCTTCTTCGTTGCGTGCGGCGACAAGAATGCCAAACTTATGCTTAGGTTGGTGGTTGCCTATAGTAAACTTATTTTTACCAAAGTCCCGAAAGCAAAATAGACTTGTTAGCAAAAAATATGCCCCGTATACCGCTAAAATTACTGCAAATGTAGAAAATATAATGCCTAACATACTGTTCTCCTAAATTATTGCTCCGCCGAATAAAAGACTCCTAAATTAATCCCCCCGAACATCAACATATCGATGTTCGGGGGTAGTTCGCCCTTGATAGTCACATTATCACAATTATACCACACTTGTCGAGTTTTGTCAAGGGGTTTTATAAAAGTCATAAAAAATTAAGAATTGTTTCAACCTTAGAAAAAGGTCAAGGTCGTGGGCTGTGCGCCCACACCATACGAGGCGTCCCGCTCCTGCTGTGACTTTATCCCCTGCTTCGGCGGGGGATTTTTTGTTTTGTGGGGGCAGGAACGGAGCTTGCGGGTTGTCATGCCTGGCAGGTGGAGAAAATATTTTAACCGATATTTCAATAATTCGTGTAAAAATCGTGTACACAAAAACAAAAACCGCACGAAAATGCGGTTTTCCTCTGACAAAAAAGATGCACAATAGGTGATTGAAAGCAAAAAGGGCTTGCACTAAACAAAGATAATACTTACATCCCGCTACTGAAACAACAGCTTGATGAAGTTGACAAACGATTGAAAAACATTCTTCTTGCTATTGAGCAAGACGTGTTGATTTGCAGTTCGTAAAGCTCATTTGCAAGACGGTCGATAAACCGCCATTGCACTTGCATTTCAAAGCGTTTTCTGTAAGTTCTCGCTTGACTTTCTCCGAAAGTTCCGCTGAATAAAATTCTGCATAACCCTCCAAAAGCGACTCCAACAAAATCCCAGTAGAGTCCTCTGCAATACGCTCGGTCGCGGACACCACTTTGACACCATTCTTTTTCAGAATGCGTTTGTAGTGAGCGGAGTCGTAGCGGCCACGGGAGAATCTGTCCAATTTCCATACGATAACCATGTCGAACAAGCCTTTGGCACTATCTTTCACCATACGCTGAAATTCTGGGCGGTTGTCCGTTTTCGCCGATAATGCTCGGTCTATGTAGGTTGTGAGCAGGGTTATTCCGTTCTTTTCGGCGTACTCCTTGCGCTCTCGCAGTTGCCCCTCGATGGACTCTTCACGCTGGTTGTCTGAACTGTAGCGGGCGTATATCACGGCTTTCATGGGTGGTGTCCTTTCGTGGGATGAGGTTGGTGGTGACATTATAGCGTAGATTGGGGTGAATGTCAAGTTTTATTTTGGGTAACTGCGAAACAAAAAGGGGCAAAAATGCCCCTTTTCTTACTCCGCTCAAATCATATTATCCCTTATCCGTGCTAACAACGCATCCACAGGAGATAAAATCTCCGGTGCATCGTTAGCCGAAAGAGAATTGTTCATCTCTGCCATCATTGCATTGTGGTTTTCAACAAAAGCAGGTGTCATAAAGTCCCATCGTTCCATTGTTGTTTCAACCCACGCTGTGTCCGCCATGAAAACAGAAGTGAAAGGGACAAAGAGTGGATTCGTGAGGATGTTGGCAATACGACCTAAAATTTCTCGGTCTTGTTCCGCCCTTATCTCTTCCAAATAAACAATGTCTTCCTCAGTAAAATCTTCTAACGAAAGTGGAGGACGATAAGGCAAGTGTGGAATTCTTATCTCAATTACAATATCACCTTCCCTTAGAGTAAAAGAAGAAGGTGTTATACCGGGAAACGTAGGTGCCATCTCAAACATGGGACGGCGTGTTTGTCCGGGCGAATACATAACCGACACTTGCACCCCGCCCTCAAGAAAATAATCGTAGCCGAACCTGTCAACCGCCACAGATAACACTTCAATGTTTTCTGTTCCCAGTATATCTTCTGCTGTAATTAGAGGAAGCTGAAAATACCACCCATCTAATTCCAAATAAGTGCGTAACCAAAAGTCGTCTGGATTTATGGCTCTGTCACCCATAGCAAATCTGTAGAATGCTTCAACATTAAGAAATGTTGTTGGAAGGCGAGATTCGTCGTTATCTTGACTTGGTGGATTATTTAAAATATGTGTTTCGTCATCTTCATAGCTTGGTGGACGATTCAAACTCTGTCCGTTGCCTTCATACTCCTTACAAGCAACAAAAATGAACAACAACATAGTTAAAGTAAGTGCTAATGTCATAATTCTTTTCATAACTTTTCCCCTGTTACAATAAGATTACGAGTCAAGGCACGACAGCCAGTCGTGTCTTGATTCGTTTAGTTGCCTAAGCTACAATAAGGGGAGCAATTGGTCTGACGAGGTTCTCCTGGGATTAACCACATCCGACTGAAAGACTGTCAGCCAACCCCTTGTTGCAGCGTTCATTTTAAGCAGGTAGAACCACGATGGACAAGTCCATCCGGCGTTCGTGTCACCCAACAGATTGAATCGGCAATGTAATAACGGTTGTAAATCAATTGCAAAAACAATTACTGGAGGAACAAAACTTTGAACACACCAAACGGAAGGACGCGAGGAACAAAGTGCAAATGCAGCACACTTTTGTACGCGATTTCCCCTCGCGCGTGGCGCGTATGAATGCAGTAGGAATTGACGTTTCCAAAGGGAAAAGCATGGTTTGTGTCATGCGCCCCCCTTGGAGAAATCGTGGCTTCACCATACGAAGTCGCCCACACCAGGAGTGAACTCAGCGAGTTGGCAAAATCGCTGAAAAGCCTACCTGGAGAGACGAAAAGCCGGAGCCCGGCGGGCAAAAATGGTTAGTTGAACCAATTTTCGTCAGCGGCGACTCGCCGCCGTGCGCTCCATGATGCGGGTTTGTTCGTTTGCACGGTAAACCCGCAACTTATTCACGGTTTCGGGAACAACACCATCCGAAAAACCAAGAATGACAAGAAAGATTCGGCGAAAATCGCAAACTACGGGATAACCCATTGGCTGGATTTGCCCCAGTTTCAGCCCGAAGAGGACATTCGGCATATGCTGAAAGTCTTCAGTCGACAGTATTCCAAGTACACAAAGCTGAAAACAATGCTCAAAAACAACCTCATTTCGTTCACCGACCAAACTTTTCCCGGAGTGAACGAGCTTTTCTCTTCGCCACCGAAAAAAGACGGACGGGAGAAATGGCTTGATTTCACGACAAAATTTTGGCATTGCGAATGTGTTTCAGGGCTTTCGCAACGAGAATTTACCGAGCGTTATCGCAAATGGTGCAAACGAAACGGCTACAAATTCAGCGACACAAAAGCCGAAGAGATTTACTTTGCTTCCGCTGGTCACGTTTCGGTCATGCCCAAGTGCGAAATGACGAAAAACCTTGTTACACAAGCAATTTCTCAGCTTAATTCCATCAATGAAAGTATTGCTTTTGTGGCTGGCGAGATGAGCAAACTTGCCGCACAGCTGCCCGAATATGGCATAGTTATGGACTTTTATGGCGTGGGCGAAGTGCTTGGTTCGCAGCTCATCGCTGAAATTGGAGATATTTACCGTTATCAAAAGAAATCTTCCCTTGTTCGCTTTGCAGGACTTTGGAAAACAGCTCTGGGCAGTTCCACGGCAGAGAAAAAATCTCCAAACAAGGCTCTCCGCACTTGAGAAAAACGCTTTTTCTCGTGATGAACTGCATTTTGCAAAACTCTCCTGACGGCGACCCGATTTACAACTTTCTTGAGCGAAAACGTGCCGAGGGCAAGCATTATTATTGCTATATGAATGCCGGATGTGCCAAGTTTTTGCGTATTTACTACGCTCGTGTCAAGGAGCACCTTGACAAATTTTACGATGACGCTATCACGCCTTAGATAAGGCGAATTGGCGTAGCAAATGAGGCTTTTCTAAGGCGGCAAGTGCGAATTTTTCGCAATTTCTTTCCGCCTTGTTCGGCGTGGGGGGATGCTGTTAGCGAAAAAACTTTAACTTTTTTCAAAAAAGGCCTTGACTTTTATTAGCAGGTCTGTTACCGTTGTTGTAAAGGGAAAAACGCAACGAATCACCTTGGGTAGCCATTGCGTCGACCCACAATTCTTGACCTTGGGTAAAACTTGTGCCAGTTATCCAAAGCTCAATACGAGGTGCCATGACCCCCCAAAACCAAGCCTCTCTACCCTCGCCGACCCAATTTCTTCCACGAACACCAAGGG
>WQSD01000077.1 GCA_009788105.1 Oscillospiraceae bacterium
TGCTGGTGGACAGCACCCGCCGTGCTGACTCGATGATGCATAGTGCTATGTTCGGCAATCCTGCCGCCGCCATGAAAGTGTTGGCGGTGACAGGGACAAACGGCAAGACCTCCACCACCTATATGCTGAAAGCTATTTTCGATGCGGCAGGGTATAAAACCGGGTTGGTGGGAACGATTAAGAACTTTATCGGCAGTCGTGTTGTGGAAAGTGACATGACCACGCCCAATCCACGGCAGTTGTACTCTTTGCTTGGAGCTATGCGAGATGAGGGGGNGGAATATGTGATGATGGAAGCCTCCAGTCATGCCCTTGAGTATGAGAAACTTGCCCCGATTACCCCTGAGGTGGGGGTGTTCACTAACCTAACACCTGAGCATCTTGACTTTCACGGCACAATGGAGAACTACGCTCGTGCCAAGTCAAAGCTGTTTACCATGTGCCGTCGCAACGTGATTAACATGGACGACGAGTACGGGGCGTATATGTACGAACACGCCGCAGGCGAGCGGTATTATCACTCGGCAAGCGGGAACAAAAAGGCGGAATTTCAAGCCCACAACGTGCAAAATCACAAGACGGATGGGGTTGAGTATGACCTAATCTCTCGTGACGATGCAGTTCATGTTCGCTGTGCCATACCGGGTACGTTCACTGTCGCGAACACCATGGGAGCGGCGGCGGCGGCTGTGTTGTGCGGCGTAAGCGGGCGAGATATTGCCCTTGCTCTTCGCCGACTTGAGGGTGTCAGCGGTCGCATGGAGCGGGTGAGCCTTGAGTCTGATTTTGCGGTGTTCATTGACTACGCCCACACCCCGGACGCACTTGAGAATGTGATTCGCTCTGTCCTTGGCTTTAAGGGCGATAACGAGCGATTGACGGTTATTTTTGGTTGCGGTGGGGACCGTGACAAGGTGAAACGCCCCCAAATGGGACGTATCGCCACTACCCTTGCTGACCACAGCATTATTACCAGCGACAACAGTCGCACCGAAGACCCTCAGTCTATCGTGAACGATATTCTTGCAGGAGTTGACCCTGGTGCGAGCTATACCACAATCGTGAACCGCCGCGAGGCAATTACCTATGCTGTTACTAATGCAAAAGCAGGGGAGATTATTCTTATTGCCGGCAAAGGGCACGAAGATTACGAAATCAACGCCACAGGCAAGCACGCTTTCTCGGAAAAGCAAATTATCCGCGAGGCTTTTGCGGCGAGGTGAAAGGTCAAAGGTCGTGGGCTATGCGCCCACACCGCACAACCTTTTTGAAAAAAGGTTGACCAAAAACTTTTTTTGCCCAAAGTTTTTGAAAGGTGCGGAAAACTTTTTACAAAAAGTTTTCTGTGGTTTTGACCTTATGTTTTACAACAAACAAGGAACATTCACATGAAAGTAACCACACCAGAAATAAACATACAGCAGGCAGCCGTTGCCGCAGGGGGCAAAATTTCCCCCGCACAAACAGGAACATTCAGCGGTGCGACAATTGACTCTCGTTTGATAGAAAAGGGAATGATGTTTGTTGCCCTGCAAGGGGAAAAAGTGGACGGCGCAGATTATATCGCCCATGCCATCGAGGCGGGGGCGGCTGTTGCCCTTGCACAGCGAGCCCCTGCAGGCTATGAGGACAAAGTTATCCTTGTAGAGGATACCGTAGCCGCCCTTGGGAAAATGGCAAGCTGGCACAGAAGCCAGTTTGACCTAAAAATCGCCGCCATCACAGGCAGCGTCGGCAAAACCACCACAAAAGACATGATTCATACTGTGCTGTCGCAAAAGCACAAGACCCACAAAACAGCAGGAAACTTTAATAATCATATCGGAATGCCAATGACCCTGCTGTCTATTGACGAGAGTTACACGGCGGCAATTTACGAAATGGGAATGAACCACCGCGGAGAAATATCATATCTGTCCACTATGGCTCGTCCTGATGTTGCTGTTATCACAAATATCGGCACAGCACACATCGAAAACCTGGGCAGTCGCGAGGGCATTCGTGAGGCAAAATTAGAGATTCGTGACGGACTGAACCCGGACGGCACATTGATTCTTAACGGCGACGAGCCACTACTTGCGGGAATTGATGGTGCGCTGTATGTGTCTATGCACAGCCAAGACGCTAAGGTTTATGTGAGCAACATAATCGAGGGTGAGCGGGGAAGTGCATTTGACCTTGTTATCCGTGGGGAAAAGCAAGAAAGTATCGTTGTTCCCGCTTTTGGGCTACACAATGTGAATAACGCCGCAATGGCGTATATTGTGGGTGTGCTGTTCGGGCTGACCGACCAGCAAATCAGACAGGGACTTATGAGCTTTGTGCCGGAGGGAATGCGGCAGAATATTTACGATTACGGCGACATAAGTATTATAGAAGACTGTTACAACGCCAGCGCCGAAAGCATGAAAGCATCTCTTGCCACTCTTGCGGGATATACAAAGCGGCGTGGCGGACGAAGTGTTGCGGTGCTTGGGGAAATGCGTGAGCTTGGTGAGTTTTCCGCTATGCTCCATAGTGACGTGGGGCGTGCCGCCGCTGAAGTTGGGCTGGGCTTGCTTGTCACCGTTGGAGGGGAAGCCGAGCATATCGCTGTCGCCGCCTGTGAGGCGGGCATGAACCCATCAGCAATACTCACCCTTAACAGCGGCGAGAGTGCGGAAGAGGTAGCGAAAATTATTGCCCCTTTATTGAAAAAGACTGACCGTATCTTATTCAAAGCCAGCCGAGCCCTTGCCTTTGAGGAGATTATTGCGGAGTTGAAGGAGATTATATGAGCGAACAATTATTTTTGATACTTGCACTTGCGGTATGTTTTGTATTCACTCTTCTTTCCACCAAATGGATTATACCAAAGCTGAAAAGCATGAAAATGGGGCAGAAAATTCTTGATATTGGTCCACGCTGGCACAAAAGCAAAGAGGGAACACCCACCATGGGTGGACTGGCGTTTATCCTTTCTATAACTGCCACTATGCTTATTGCATGGCCCATACGCCGTGCCTTTGGAATGTATGACAACAGTTCACTTCTGCTTGTAGTCTACTTTTTTGCCCTTGCTAACGGCATTATCGGCATGGTTGATGACTATGCCAAGTTTAGCAAAGGGAAAAATCAAGGATTGCGTTCTTGGCAAAAGTTTTTGCTACAGCTGATTGTGTCCGGCGGACTGCTTTTATTCCTTTCCGTTCGCGGATACACAACCACCGAGCTGTATCTGCCATTTGTGAATGTTTATTTGCAATTAGGGGCGTTCTATTATGTGGTAATGTTGCTTCTGCTGACAGGAGTGCCGAACAGCGTGAACCTGACTGACGGGATTGACGGACTTGCGGCAAGCGTGACTTTGATTGTCGCCGCATTCTTTGCCGCCGTGGGGCTTGCAGGTCAGCCGGGGCAGGGAATAGCACTCTTTGCTTTGCTTATTGCAGGTGCTTGCCTTGGGTTCTTATGTTATAACTTCCACCCTGCACGAATATTTATGGGTGACACCGGATCGCTTTTTCTTGGAGGAGCGGTGGCGGCAATGGCGTTTATGATTGGCAACCCACTTATAATTTTGATTGTAGGTATCATATATATAATCGAAACTGCGTCAGTTATGTTACAGGTCGGCTACTTCAAGCTAAGCGGGGGTAAGCGGATATTCAAGATGGCACCTATACACCACCACTTCGAGAAATCAGGATGGGGCGAGGTGAAGATAGTGTTAGTTTTCAGCCTTGTGACCCTTGTTATGGCTGTTGGTAGTTATTTTTTGATGTAGCAAAATGTGTTGAGGTTGAAACATGATTGACCACAATGCTAATTAGTATGAAATAAAATTAAGGAGGAACGCATGGACAACAATAATATTCGACGAGCAAGCAATATGTCCGCAGATGGGCTGTCATATCGGGAAAACAACCCGTCAGCACCCACGCCGCGCGCTCCTCTTTCCCGTCGCCCAGAGCCGCCAAGCGAGGCTCCCCCGTTAGAGCAACGGCATATTCGTGGGCGAAAGCCGGTGATGCCACAGCAAGAAACAGTTGCACCTGAGCCACCTGTGCGCGAAGGAAAATCTCGCCCAAGCGACAAGCCTCGTCCAGAGGTAAAGGCGGCAAGAACGCGTCAACCTGAAAAATCGGGCAGAGAGGACGCAACGGTTGCCCGCACAGCAGTCGCAGGCGCACCATCTATGCCCAAACAAGGATTGATGGAGCGACTGAAATATAGAGTAGAGAACAAAGATGTTGTCCGCCCGGGAGATATTGTCCGTGAGCGGGGCGGTGTTGATCGGGGAATTCTTATATTAGTGTGCCTATTACTAATGCTTGGCACAGTAATGGTGTGGACTGCCAGCTATGCCGAGGCACTTTCGCGCCATGGCGACAGCCTACGGTTTATCCGTCCACAAATCACTTTTGTTATACTTGGACTTGTGGTGATGTTTGTTGTTATGCACATAGATTATCGTTTGATTAAAGTTTTTGCTTGGCCTATTTTTGGAGTTAGCGTAGCACTTCTTATTGCGGTGTTGCTGTTTGGGGCGGCACGTGGGCAGGCTATGCGTTGGCTTGACCTTGGATTTATTCGATTCCAGCCCTCGGAAGTGATGAAACTCGGTATCGTGGTGTTTCTTGCTAACTATTATCACAATTACAACAAGCGAGTGAACAGCAAAAAGTTTTGGGAGTCCTCTGTATATGGGGTGTTTATCCCAACTTTTGCTCTTGGCGTGGTTTGTGTGTTGATTATGGCTCAAAACCACTTTTCAGGCACAATTATCATGATGATGATTGGGGTGTTTGTAATATGGGGAAGCGGTGCAAAGAAGTTTTGGTTGATTTCAGCGGCAGTAGTTGCTTTGACTGGCATTGTAGTAATTATTATGACTGTACCATATGCAAGAGTACGTGTAGACGCGTGGCTGTTTCCAGAAAGATTTGAAATTACTGCTGAACTGTGGCAATCACACCAAGGCAGACTTGCCATTGGGTCGGGGGGGCTGTTCGGTGTTGGTATCGGCAACAGCAGGCAAAAGCATATGTTTGTCCCCGAACCGCACAATGACTTTATTTTTACTATTATAGCCGAAGAACTTGGATTTGTTGGGTCAATTCTTATTCTCGGACTGTATTTGGCGTTTATATGGCGTGGGCTTATTATCGCAAGAAAAGCACCATGCACATTTTCCAGCCTGCTGGTTTATGGTATCGTGTCAAAAGTAGCGATACAAACTTTGCTTAACATTGCAGTTGTTACAGGAGTTGCGCCAAATACAGGGGTGTCTTTGCCATTCGCTTCTTTCGGCGGTTCGGCACTTGTGATGTTGCTTGCGGAAATGGGGATTATCCTTTCGGTATCCAGGTATTCGTACCAAAACAAATAATTTTGACAGGAGAAAGTAAGGTGACAGAAAAAACTATACGTTCGGCAGCCGCCCACTTCAAGTTTGAGGGCGAGTTCCGAAGTTATTCCATGATAGAAACAGGAAATATTAACAACACCTTTATTATTGATTATGTAACAGAAATAGGTGGAGTTCGCCAGTATATTCTGCAAAGGCTTAACACTGATGTTTTCACAAAACCATATGATGTTATGGAAAATATCGATCGGGTTACTACTCATATACGCAGAAAGATGCGGGAGCGTGGAATTGACCCGACTAACAGGGTTCTGCGGTGTATTAAGACGATTGCAGGTAGCGTACTTCACAGAGATGAAAACGATTTGTTTTGGCGCGCCTATAATGTTATTACCAATACAAAAACATTTTCATCAGCAGAAACTCCCGAAAGATTTTATAAAGTTGGCTACGCTTTCGGTCAATTCCAGCTTATGTTGTCCGATTTTCCTGCGGAAGATTTGAACGAAACAATCCCTGATTTTCACAACACAGCAAAGCGATATGATGCGCTTATGAAAGCCGTGGAGGCCGACCCATGCGGACGGGCAGAATCTGTTGCTGCAGAAATCGAATTTGTCAAGGAAAGAGAAGAGATTTGCCCCTATCTATGCAACGGCATAAAAAGCGGAAAATTCCCCTTGCGTGTCACCCACAACGACACTAAAATGGACAATATCCTTGTTGATGTGACTACCGGTGAGGGGAAGTGCGTTATTGACCTTGATACGGTTATGCCCGGCACAGTGCTGAATGATTTTGGCGATGCTATCCGCTTTGGAGCAGCCACTACCGCCGAAGACGACCCTAACCTTGAAAATGTAGGTCTTCGCCTTGATATGTTCGAGGCTTTCACACGTGGATTCATTAAAGGTCTTGCGAATTCTCTTATTGATGATGAAATTAGAAGTTTCCCCATGGGAGTGCGGGTGCTTACATTCGAGCTTGGCATACGCTTTCTTACGGATTATATC
>WQSD01000078.1 GCA_009788105.1 Oscillospiraceae bacterium
ATTTCATGCTTTTGTGAAGAAAAGTTTTTAGTCCAGTTTTTTTCAAAAAACTGGTCGGGTGTGGGCGGAAAGCCCACGACCTTGACCTTTTTCTACAGTCTGGGACATACTCACGACTATTATATCATGTTCTTACGCCTGACGGGCGAGTGAATCGCCCTGACGGCGAAAGAACTATCACAAAAACATTATATCACATAAAATCGAATTTGTAAAGAGAGGCACGAAAAATGTCAGATATTTTCAAAAATTTATTTACCCGCCCTCCCGCCGACTGCGAAAATTTGCCAGAGGACGAGGGCAACGAAGGTAACGAGCAAGAGGACAGCGAGGAAGATTGTGAGGGTGGGGGCGAGCAATTAGAAAGCATATTCAAGACGGGTGCTGTTATCACAAAAAAAGACAACGCAACCATACACACCATCACTATTATTGGTCAAATTGAGGGGCATTATTTGCTTCCGTCAAGCCAAAAGTCCACCAAATACGAGCATATGATTCCCATTTTGATGGCAACCGAAGAAAGCGAAGCCATTGATGGCTTGCTTCTTCTTATAAACACCGTCGGTGGGGACGTGGAGGCAGGACTTGCTATTGCCGAGCTTATCGCAGGGCTGACAAAACCCACCGTGTCCCTTGTTTTGGGCGGCGGACATTCTATTGGTGTGCCTCTTGCGGTTTCGGCGAAAAAATCGTTCATTGCCCCAAGTGCCACCATGACCCTGCACCCGGTGCGAATGAACGGACTTGTCATCGGCACAAGCCAGACATTTAATTATTTTCAGCGTATGCAGGACAGAATCGCCAACTTCGTCACCGGGCACTCGAACATTTCTGACCAACGCTTTCGCGAGCTTATGCTAAACACCGAAGAAATCGCTTCGGACATGGGAACAATCATCGACGGAGAGCAGGCGGTGCAGGAAGGGCTGATTGACCGAGTAGGAACGCTTTCTGACGCTATCGCTTGCTTGAAAGAGATGATTAAGTCGAACACTCACAAATAGGAGAACAAAAACGAAAATGAAAAGAACAAAAAAAATCATAGCAATTGCACTTGCTGTAGCGATAGCGGTTGCATTACCCATAATTGCCACAGCATCATCACACACAGAAACCAAGCCATATAACTGGTATATCCGCAAGGTGGAGGACGGCAAACAGCCCCCCGACTGCCCGGAATTTAAGTTTATCCATAAGCACGACGGCATTAGCATTGACCGCAACGCCAAAGACGGGGACAAAGTTATCTATCTAACCTTTGACCTTGGATATGACAACGGCAATTCGGCAAGCATTCTTGAAACCATGAAAAAGCACAATGCCACCGGAGCGTGGTTTATCCTTGACAACGTAATAAACCGCAACTTTGACATTGTTCAGCGTATGATTGATGACGGTCACGAGGTGTGCAATCACACCGCCCGCCACCCTGACATGGCGAAAATAACCGACCCTGAAATCTTTGCGGAGCAGCTCACCGCCTTGGAGAAGCTGTATGAAGAGAAAACAGGTCAATCTCTGTCAAAATTCTACCGCCCGCCCTCCGGTAGTTTTACCGAGCTGAATTTGCGTCACGCCAAAGACCTTGGCTATAAGACAGTTTTCTGGAGCATGGCATACGCCGACTGGGACAACAACAAGCAACCTTGCCCCGAGGAGTCCTATCAGCGAATCATGAAGCATACCCACAACGGCATGGTGCTGCTATTACACCCCACATCTGCCACAAATGCGGCAATCATGGACAGACTGCTGACCTCATGGACAGAGCAAGGCTATCGCTTTGGCAGTCTTGAGGAGTTGTGCCAATGAAAAAACTGCTTTTAGGAATAATGGCGACTGTGATTTGTTTACAGTCGCCTGCGGTGTTGCGAGTGCAAGGCAACGAAACCAGCCCAGTTTACTATAATGACGAAATCGAGCGTATTTTCGCCTATCGTGCTGACGATGACCAAGATGGCGATAAAAAAATCGCCCTGACTTTTGATGACGGGCCTCATCCCCGCTACACCGATGAGATTTTGGACATCCTAAAGGAGCATGATATTCCTGCCACTTTCTATGTTTTGGGGGAAAATGCCGAGAAATACCCGGATGTTCTTCGTCGCATTGCGAAAGAGGGTCACGAGTTAGGCAACCACACCTATAACCACAATATCAGCGGCAAAAGCGGGAAGCATATCGCTGAACAATTGCGGAAAACGGCGGATTTTATCCACGAAACAACAGGGAAACGCCCTGCCACTTTTCGCCCGCCCGGCGGCTTGATTAACAAAGCTGTTAAAGCGGCGGCGAAAGAGATGGACTATCCCATTATTCTGTGGAGAATCGACCCCCGCGACTGGCGAAATCCTCCTGCGGCACGAATGTTTGACCATGTAAGCGGCGAGGTGAAATCGGGAGATGTTATCCTCTTCCACGATTTTAATGTAGCCAACAGCCAAACGCCCGAAGCAGTTCGCAGACTTGTTCCTTTGCTATTAGAGCAGAAGTACGAGTTTGTGACGGTTAGTGAATTGTTTGGGTTTTAAGGACTAAATCACACTCCCATGGCATGGGAGTCAGAGTGAAGAAAAAGGTCAAGGTCGTGGGCTATGCGCCCACACCGCACAAGTTTTTTGTAAAAAACTTGACTAAAAACTTCTTCTCGCAAAAGCACAGAGTGCTTTTGTACCAAAGTTTTTGAAAGTCCAGAAAACTTTTTTCAAAAAGTTCCTAAGTGGAGTTTGGGGCAACGCCCCAAGACAAAAAAGACTTTCTCTTCGGTCTGCACTCCCATGGCACTCGACCATGGGAGTATTTGCATATTTAGCGTCTTATATAAATATGTATATAGTGGTATATTATAATGAAACTCGAGGTGCTACATGAAAATCCCCAACAGTATACGAGTAGAATGTCGTGAAATACGCCCGTTTGCCTGCCTGATTGGCGGGATATGCGGTCTAATACTTAGTATAATTTCTTCTTTGCTTGCAGGGAACTTTTTTATATTATATCGTTTTCTGCTTCTTCCGAGAAGTGTTTTCCCGCCAATAATATTTCTTATGTTTCAAAGTCTGCAATTTATCCTTGTAGGTGTGATAATCGGCATAATTCTTACCACTCGCCGTCCGCGGGACAGAAAATGGCGTAATTGTGCCTTGCTTTTGCACATTACATATCTAATGTTGTTGGCAATATGGTTTCCCCTTGTGTTTGGTTCGGTTAGCTTTTTAATGGCACTTGCCGCTGCCATAGTTGCAGCTGTGTTGTGCTTTTACTCTCTCAGATTTACAGCACGAGTAAGCGCCATAGCCACCATTGCTGCTTTTGTACATTTTTTGTGGCTGACTTATATTGTATGGATGAGTTTTGCGATTGTGATATTAAATTAGAGCATAAATTGCTCCGTCGAATAAACGTTGCGTTTTTTCGGCGGAGCAATAATTCGTGTCAGAACTATTTATACAAAGTCAAGAAAAAGCGGGCAAAAACTTTAGCATAAAGGCTTCAGTGCAATTATTAAAAGTTTTTAGTCAAGTTTTTTTCAAAAAACTTGTGCGGTGTGGGCGCATAGCCCACGACCTTGACCTTTTATTGGGAGGGCGCCCCAAGGTGTTTCAGATGTCTATATCAATTATAACGATTAGAGAATACATGTAACCTTGCACGATGGCGACGGTCCTCCGCACCTTTAGCCGCGAAATGAATTACCACTTTATCCTCTTTCGTTAAATAAAAATCAATGTTCCATTTGTGTTGGCGGCAAATATCTTTTAGCAAGAATATTTCAAGATAATATTCCGGGAATATAATGCCAATATCTTTTTTATCTATGGGTGTGAACTGCACTAAATCGTCAAAATCAAACGGGGCTTTGCCGTCCGAGTAGACAAAGTGCAATACATCTTTTGCTATGCTAACATCAACAGCAACTTGCTTATATTTAGTTTCAAAAAACACTTCGGCTAACTTTATAATAAAAATTTCAAGGGTACTGTATTCATTAAAATGCACCCCGTTACCATCATCAATATTCAATCTAATCTTAAAATCAAAGCCGGATTTTTTGAAAACCTCGGCAAACGGCTCTGTCGAGTTAAGTATTTTTTTTATGTTTTTGCAGTCTTTTTCCTCATTTCCGATTGTTGCTGTCAACTCTACAATCTTTTTTGTAAGCAAAAGACCTATAAAATCTTTTGTTGTACGCTTACTGATTTTTTTCGGCACGGAATTTACATCCGCTACACTAAAATGCTTTTTTGCCAAAGAAGTCAGGCAAGCACACAAATCCCGAAATTTCGCTTCTGTTCCTGCCTCAAACAAGTGCAGTGCATCTATAAATACCCACACACAATATACCTCATTCGCCTGTACGTAAGTGGTTAGCACAGCGTTCATAGGAATTGCGCTGAACTGAAATTGGGTAATCAAAGGCTTGTGAATATCATGCTGAGTTTCATATGGGCAAAGTAAATTTTTCGGAAAAGTAATAAATGGCACAATATTTCCGCCGATTCGTGGCTTTGGAAAAGCGATTTCGGCAATGCGGTTTTTATACACCATTTGCCCGCTTTCTGTTGTAATAAACACAGGCGTGCCAACACTCCACAAAGGAGAATTTTGTTGTGTGAGTAACATACGGTTTTCCTTTTTCTTTTTGTGCGGACACGCTCTATGCGCACTTGTTGCATTTCCCGCGTAAATTTGTAGTGCAAATAGCAACGGAATATCCTTTTTGTTGCAAATGACTTTCTAACTTAATATGTTTTTGCTCGAAATCAACATCACTTACTTCCCCGCATGTGTCACAAATAAAGTGAATGTGGTTTGAAATGTCCGCGTCGTAACGCTCGTGACCGCCGACAGTGGCAACAGACTGAATAGTTCCATCTTCCCGAAATTTTTTCAAATTACGATAAACAGTAGCAATGCCTATGCCGGGATATTCAGCTTTAAGTTCGTTATAAATCCACTCAGCAGATGGGTGAGATTTTGTTGAGCGAAGTTTTTTCAAAATTGCTTCGCGTTTTTGGCTATGATATGTAGTTTTCACACTATACCTCGTTGTATTATACTTGAATGGCTTGAAAAACGTAATACCCATTTTTCTTGTAAATCGTTTTGCAGTTTCCAAACACCTGCATTAACTTGCGACCGGTAGACTCTGCGCCATGTTTTTTCAATGTAACCACATACAGCGACCCACCTTTTTCAAGATGCACCGCACTTTCTTCGTACATTTGATATGTCACAACTTTTCCTGCATGAATAGGGGGATTGATAGTGATAATATGGAACTTTCCCGTCACTTCTGCAAAGCAATCTGACTGGATTGTATTGGTCGCCACCTGATTTGCGACAGCGTTGCGCCGGGCGTACTCTAATGCGCGAGGGTTTACATCTGCTTGGGTTAGGGCAAGCCCGTATGTTTTAGCCAACACAATTCCAATAACCCCATAGCCGCACCCCATGTCAAGCAAAGACTGCCCCGACAATGGAGGGGTACTGCCTAAAGTTTGCATTAAAATCTCGCTTGCCGGGTCAACATGGGCACGAGAAAACAGCCCGCTGTTTGTAGCAAAAGCGAACTTCTTTCCTGCGAAGTGATATATTATCTGGGTTTCTTGCTCAGGTAGATGAGGGGAGGGCTTGAAATAATGGGACATTACCTATTCCGCCGCACTCTCGTCCTCATCTTCGCCTTTGTCTTTAGCGAAAGTGGCTTTCAGCTTGCCGATAAGGTCGGGAGCTTTGGTGATAAGGTCAACGATAGACTCGGTTATGTTCATTGCAGGGTCGGCGGCAACTTTCGCCGCTTCGATGGACAGCAGTTCCACGCTTCCCTCGGCGGACACCACAAGAAAGCCCACAGGAGTCACCGACAGCCCTGTGCCGCCGCCGCCACCAAAGCTGGACAGCTTGTCCGCTGGCTCGCGTTCAGAGACTGGCAGGTTTTTCCCGAAATAGTCCAGCCCACCAGAGGCGAACCCTACTGCCATTTTAGAGATGGGGATAATGGTTGTGCCGTTGTTTGTGGTGATGGGGTCGCCCATAACCGTGTTCACATCAACCATTTCACGGATTTTCTCCAAAGAGTTTTTGATTATGTCGTTTAGTTTACTTTCAGCCATTTTTGGCCTCCTTTTGGCGAGTGGTCGCCGATGTATTTTTGTTTTTGAGTGTGTTGAATACCTCGGCGGATAGGCGGTGTTTTTCCGCCTGGAGTGTATTTTTCTTGCTTTGTCAAAATGGTTTCGTTGCGTAGCAACGATTTTTGACGAAGTAAGAAAAACGAGGTTGAAACGCCTCTGTGAGCGCTGTAGGCGACGGCATTGGCGGCTTTGCCGTCAAAC
>WQSD01000079.1 GCA_009788105.1 Oscillospiraceae bacterium
CGACTGATAGTCCACGCTTGCCACCCACACACGAAGCAGTTCAGCCCCGTAGTTTTTGATTATATCGGCGGGGGGAATCACGTTGCCAAGGGATTTATGCATGGCACGCCCCTGTCCGTCCAACGTCCAGCCATGGGTAATCACCGCCTTGTAGGGCGCACCCATGCCGGCGGCAATATTAGTCAGCAGTGACGACTGGAACCAGCCACGATACTGGTCAGGGCCTTCGATATACACGTCGCAGGGCCAGGATAGCTCTGGATATTGCTTCTTCAAGGCGTAGAAAGTCACACCCGAGTCGAACCAGCAGTCTAAGGTGTCTGTTTCTTTGGTGAACGCGCTACCACCGCAAGTTGGGCAAGCAAAGCCCGCAGGCAGTAGGTCAGTCGCCCGGTCGTCGAACCACGCATTACTGCCACGCTGGGCAAAGATTTCGCATACCTTTGCGATAGTTTCGGGAGTGCAAATGGGGGGGCAATCCTGGTTTTCGCAGTAGAAAACAGGGATAGGCAGACCCCACACACGCTGGCGAGAAATGCACCACTCCCCACGCTCTGCAAGCATGGACTGCATCCGTTCTTTGCCCCATGGGGGGATAAATTCAACCTTGTCCACCGCCTCAGCCGCTTTGTCGCGGAAAGCCTCGACCGAGCAGAACCATTGGGGTGTGGCACGATAAATCACCGGCTTTTTGCAACGCCAGCAGTGGGGGTAGCTGTGATTCATTTTTGCATGAGCGAACAATCCTCCCGACTGCTCAAGATACTCGATAATAGCGGCGTTGCTTTTGCTGTAGTGCATTCCTGCAAAAGGCCCTGCCTCTTCCGTCTGAATGCCTCGGTCGTCCACAGGAACAATAACATCAATCCCATAGCGGCGGCAGGCAACATAGTCATCAGCACCAAAGCCGGGGGCGGTATGTACGCACCCTGTGCCGCTTGTGGTGGTGACAAAATCGGCACAAATCAAGCGAGAGTCACGTGGCAAGAATGGGTGGCGGGCAAGTGTACCCTCGATGTCCGCACCTGTGAGAGTGCCAAGGATGGTGTAGTCGGCAACGCCACCTGCTTCCATGGTAGCCCCTGCAAGGTCGGCGGCGGTGATGAAGTGCTTCCCACCTGCGACAATGAGAGCATACTCCACACGAGGGTGGAGGGTGATGGCAAGGTTGCCCGGGAGCGTCCATGGGGTGGTCGTCCAAATAAGAAAGCTGGGTGCGGCGTTATGCTGTTCGCACAGCTTTGCAAGGGCAGAGCTTGCTTCGGACACGGCGAACGCCACATAGGCAGAGTAGCACTCCTCGTCGGCGTACTCAATCTCCGCTTCCGCAAGGGCGGTCTGGTCGCTGGGACACCAGTACACAGGCTTTAGCCCCTTGGTGATGTACCCCTGCTCGTACATTTTACCGAAGACTTCAACTTCCGCCGCCTCGAAGTCGGGGGTCATTGTGCGATAGGCGTTATCCCACTCCCCGAACACTCCAAGTCGCTGGAATTGCTCCGTTTGCAAGTCAACATAATTTTGTGCAAACTCGGCACAACGCGTGCGAAACTCCGCAACAGACATTTTGTTGCGGTCAACGCCACTTTGCTTTGCAATAGCGGATTCAATGGGCAGTCCGTGGTTGTCATAGCCGGGTATATACCGCACAGAATAGCCGCTCATGGCACGACTTTTGCAAATCAAGTCCTTCAGCAACTTGTTCATTGCGTGACCGATATGAATGTTCCCGTTAGAAAAGGGAGGGCCGTCATGTAGCAAAAAAGGCGGACAATTTTTGTTCTTCTCCACCATTTTGTCGTATATTTTCCCCTGGGCAAAGCCCTCAAGCATAAGCGGCTCGCGCTGGGGAAGTCCCGCTTTCATGGGAAAGTCGGTTTTAGGTAGGTTTAGGGTTGGGGTGTAGTCTTTCATAGTTTTACCTTATAATATTATTTGATATAGGTCAAGGGCATGGGGCTCTGCCCTTAGGTACAAAAGCATTTAATGCTTTTGCGAGAAAAAGTTTTTAGTCAAGTTTTTTACAAAAAACTTGTGCGGTGTGGGTGCATAACCCACGAACTTGACCTTTTTTTTCAGTCCGGGGGCAGACCTTGTGTCTGCTCGTGTTTTTACGCAACAGCGTTCAACGCCAATATTTCCGGCACGATAACTTTTACTTTTTCAATCAATGCGTCAAAGGAATTATGTTCGATGGCAAGGGGGATGTCATCGCAAACAGCAATCCAAACTCCTGCCTCGTCATCCCATCTAAAGGTTATAATATAGTCATTCATATCGCACTTCACTCCTGTATGGTTATCTCCTGCGTTGGTGCAGATGGCACGTCGCTTATCTCGGCGGCAATAATCGGGTCAAATGAAATAGTGCTTGCGCCGTCACTGTCTGCGGCAATGGCAGCTTCAATAAGTGCGTCGCCCGGCATAACTTCGTCTTTCGCTCCGCCCCCGCCCTTTTTCAAAGCACGACGGCGGAGAGAGGGCTTTTCCTCCCCGTCAATCAAGGCACGGCGGGACACAGTAGGCTTTTCCCCCACCTCCAAAACTTCGCCTGAAGCAGAATCCCCAAAATCATCTTTTTTCATCAAAGGTATCGGCGGTGGCGTGGGGGTGGCGTCCTCTCTTGTTGCCTGGGCAATGTCTAACTTCATTTGCTCAAGCACTTCGTTGGCAAAGTCCTCTTCGGTTAGCTCCCATTCAGGGTCGCTACCTGCTGTGGGTGCAATTTGGTTCAGAAACTCGAGGTGAGTGTTGTACTGGAGCAAGGACATCTCTTTGAATTCCGCCACCGCACTGCGAAGTTTGTGTAGTGTCAGCTGTTCGCTACGGATTTTGTTGCGAAAGTCAACAAGAATCTTGTCGCAGTTTTGGCGGGCGGTGCGGGTCAAAAGCTCGGCACGCTGTTCTGCCTCGGACACAATTTTATGCTCGGCACGCTGGGCGTTTACCATGGCACGGCGTATGGCCTCTTCGTTCTGGCTAAGCTCGGCAAAATGAGCCGTGGCGGTTCGCAGTTCCCGCTCCAGCTCGTTGTTATGACGGTACAATTCTGCATACTTGTCCATCATAAATTTTATGTGTTCGTCTACCTCTACAGCGTTATAGCCGCGAAGCACACGGGTAAACTCGTTTACTTTCAGCTCATGTGGTGGGAGCATGGATACCTCCTAAGGCGTGCCTGTCCTAATTATATTCGTACCGTCGGCAACATCAAATTCACAATCATCAAAATCATAATGGTAGTAATAAAGGACATATCAATCATCGATCCTTCAAACCACTTCATCTTATCAAAAAACATTCGGACGGGACCAATAAAAACTTCGGTTGTTTCCACAACAAAGTTCACAGCGGGGCCGTCTGCGTCCTGCATAAACCAAGATAACATCATTCGTGCAAGCATCAGCATTTGCAATATAAGCATAAACCCGTTGACAGTCATCACAACCACAAACACAAAATAGCGCATATACAGTCCCTTTCTTTGCTATAGTTCTATCGCTCTATCTGATTATACCCCCGGTTGCGTAAATTCAAACGGGGGGAGAGAAAATATGTGAAAAATAAAGGGTTTTTTATTCCTCCAGGGCAAGCCCTGGATCCCGCGCCGCATTCCGGCGCGCACCGCCCCTTGGGGGGCGGGGTATGCACCCTTTTTTGACTTCGTTCGTTCGGTCATCCCGTGCAAGCACAGTCGCGACACTCACTTCACTTGTCAATCGACTTTAGAAGCCAAAAATATCTTCGGACACATTGCGATTTTGTGGCTGTGCCGGTTTTTGGGATTCTCTTGTGGCGTCGCCGCTAACATCAACATTGTTTGGAGTGATAACATATGTATTATTAGCAACACGCTTGATTTTGCCATCAATAGAATAAGCAACGCCGGACAAAAAGTCAATTAAGCGGCGGGCGGTTTCTTTGTTTGTGGCTTCAAGATTAAGCACCACAGTGCGATTGTTAAGCAGATGGTCGGCGATTGGTGCAACAGCATCGAATCCCTCGGGGCGAACAACTTTAAGCTCAAGTGTGCCGGCAGAAATGCCGCCAAAGTTCGAGCCTCCGCCTCCTGATTCAACCTGTTCTACTTGCTCCGGATAATCAAACATCTCATCATCGTAAGAGTAATCCACATCGTTATCGTCACCATCATCTCCAAAGCTGGTAAACTTTTTCCATAGATTCATTTTTGAATCCTCCTATAATATTTTACTTCATTTTTTGTGTTACGTCTTAAAAATAGCACTTCCAACACGAACAATATTTGCCCCCTGATTTATTGCTGGAACAAAGCTGTCGCTCATGCCCATAGATAGCAATGGAGGTGCGGGGATTTTGCCCCTCTCTATATTATGCACTTTTTTTTCCCAAAAGTCAAGAAAAAAATCGTACATTTTTGAAAAAACTTTTTCATACTCACTTTCAGAGTGGCAAACAGGGCCCATAGTCATTAGTCCGCAAACCCGAATGTTCTCCATGCTCGCCACCTCGCAGGCTAACTCCCACAACGCCTCGGGGGCTGTGCCCGACTTGCTTTCTTCTTCGGCAATGTTCACTTCAAGAAGAATATCCATCACAATATTTTTTTTCTCTGCTTGTCGATTTATTTCTGTCGCAAGTCGAATATTGTCCACCGAATGGATAAGACACACCTTGTCAATGATGTATTTCACCTTATTGGTTTGTAGCTTGCCGATAAAGTGAATTTTCAAATTTGGGTAAAGATACGGAAGTTTTGCTGACAGTTCTTGCACTCTGTTTTCACCAATGTGGGTAATTCCACAGGAAGCGGCAAAGTTAATATCCTCCGGTGGCACAGACTTGGTGGCGGCAAGAAAGATAAGCTCCCCCGCCGTTCCCCGCTTGTCAAAGGCGGCTTGTGCCAAAGAACGAAGGTGGTTAATGTTTGTTTTGATATGTTCTCTCATCGGATTAGTCGCTCCTCTTCGATTCCATGCCCAGAGATAACAATTAGGTCAAATCGCCCAACCTGGCTGTCTTCTATGCACAAAATCAGCATACCATCACTTTCTTTGATAACGCGCACAGGGCGAAAAATCGCACGAGCGTTTGTGTTCACCAAAAACACACCCACCTGCCCATCAACATATCGCACAGCAGTGCCCGGCACTTGCAACCCCCGTTCAATCGGTCTGCGGTCTGCACCGTACACCCGCACGGTGATTTCTACCGTTTGCGTCCGCATAAATTCAAAATTTTCAGGAACATTTCGACTGCCGAATACTATCACTCCGTATTCGTTCCCAAATTCGGTGATAATTTGTTGAAGAGTCTTTTCAAAGGTGATATTGCCGTTGTAAACAAAGGTGATTTCGTAAATTTGCCCGGCGGTTAATTCTCGTATTTCGCTAACCGGCACTTCCATTGCAATGTGCCACATGGTGTCCGTCATAATTCGTGCCACCGCAACCCTGCCTTGGGCGTTTGGTCTGCCCTCGGCAACTGCTAAATTCGGGTTGGCGGAAGCCATTTCGTTAAAGCGGGAAATGGTCATATTGTTTAGATAGCTTACACGAAAAACTTCCTCGTATCCGTCCACGTCAGGAAAAAAATTGCCACCCGCAGGAGCATTTACTCGTTGCTGGATTTCTCCTTGGCTTTGCGCAAGTAATGAGTTCTTTTCGGCTGTTAAACGAGCAATTTCATCGTCAAGTGAATCAATTGCCCTTGAGGCAACATTACGGCGATTAAGATAAATTTGCATTTGGGTGGCAGAGGTACGACAGAACAGCAAGTCCCCTGAATCTGCCCGCTCAATCATGTTCATGTGCAAACGGTTGATTTGATTATCAAGAATGGAAAGATAGTGGGATCCGCTTCCGCTGGTGTTGCTTTGTTCAAGAATGCGAATTTGGGTGTCAAGTTCCATCAGACGACGGCTGATAGGAGAACCTTGGCGAAAAATTTCAATCACCTGTTGACCTGCACGCACTCTTGCCCCGGGGTTAATTGAACTATAAACATGCCCCATGGTGTTTGCAAACACAAGTTGTTCTTCGCGAATAACAAATGCTTGGGCAGTCAAAGTGCGGGATAAGCCGACTTCCATAACCGGAGCGGTTTCGGCAGTGTTGGCGTTTGATTCTGTCATGTGAAACACAATAAAGATAATCATAATTATGGACACCACTGCGGACAGGAAGTAAAATGCCACATTTTTAATATACGATGTATCAAGTGCCAGTTTGCGTTTTGCCATGGTAAACTCCTTTCTTTGGTATAATACAAGCGTGACCGAAGAGTTCATCTCGGTTGCGCTTATTTTTGTTATAATGAGAAGGCAATGGACTGACGGTCCTTTCTGTGA
>WQSD01000080.1 GCA_009788105.1 Oscillospiraceae bacterium
AAAGATGTGAGGTGTCGGTTGTCTTGTAGGGGCGGGATTCCATGCCCGCCCGATTGTTTTGTGCGTGCCGTTCGGCGGGACGTCGAGGGTGCGTCCCCTACAGGTGCGGTGGGATACGCACTCCCCCCTGTCCCTGCGGGACATCCCCCCTCGCTGAGCGAAGGGGGCATAAGGAAATGTGTGGTGCGAATTTGTTCGTGCGTTTTCGTGCCTGTTCGTGGTTAAATGCTTTCGACCTTTTTCCCATTCCGTTGGAGGTGATTGTTCATTTCTTCCCCCGCCCATACAACCGCCTCATCACCCATTGCAGAAATCCGCCGTCTTTCAGGTTGCAATATTGGGTCTTGCCGTGGCGGTGGGAATGGCGGCACTCCTTGCAGTTTCCGTGGCGTTTGCATTTTAGGTTTGGGCAGGGGCAGTTTGGGTTCGCCATCATTCCTCATCCCCCTCACCACAGGCTTCCATTGCTTCTTCGGCGGCAGATTGCGCCTCTTCTGCCATGCTCATTGCTTCTTCTGCCATGACGTACACTTCATCAATCGATGATTTCAGTTGCCGTATCTGTGCTTCAAGCTCTTCGATACGCATTTGCAGCGGATTTGCGGTGACCGCGTTTCGATAATCGGCGATTTCGTCTTTGATTAGCTGAGCGATTTCCGCACGGGCATCTCGGTGCATATCACGCCAGCGATTGTTCACCTCGGTGTCACGCACATCAAGGTCTTTCAGCACTTCGTGGACGTTATCGCCGCCCGCTTGGATTGTCGCCATCAGCTCGTTGTACTCTTTCTGATGTCTTCGCCACACAAGATTGTGGCAATTTTGAGCGATAAGCTCCTCGGCTTCACTGCGCAAAACGATAGGTGGCTTGGCGCTTCCGTTGTAGGCGGGTCTGCTGTTTACCCAATTAGTTGACATTGGCATTTTAGTCTCCTCCTCCGATAATTTCGGATAATGAATTTATATTGAATTTCTGCATAACCGCAGGTAATTCCGTGTAGACCACCCCGTCAGGCTACGCCTGCCACCCCTCCCAGGAGGGGAATTACAACTTTTTTTGCGTAGCAGTATGATTATGTAGCATCAACATTACATTGTTAATATCATTGAAAACACTTTCAACAGGAATGCGAATAACTGTAAGCCCAAGACTTGTTAAGTAATTATCGCGTGTTTTATCTTGTTTGTCTTTCAAGCACAAAAGAAATCTACAATATAATTACCGATAATTTTTTGCCTATCAAAATCATAACCCTTGAATTTTTTCTTATTTACTTGTTGCCAAAACAATACTTCGGATAGATTTCTTGCATTTCGTAATTCTTTGGCACGCTCACGAAGTTGTGGATTGAACGGCAATGATTGAATTTTCTTGCGTTCGCGCATTTATTATAAATCCTTTGTTGTTCTTAATTCCCCTCCCAGGAGGGGTGGCAGGCGTAGCCTGACGGGGTGGTTAATCTAATGCGCCCCTCCGATAATCTCCGTCAAGCTCGCTATCCCATACTTCTCCATCACCTTCGGCAATTCCTCCACAATATCCCTGCACGCATAGGGATTCACCAGATTCGCCGTGCCGACTTGCACAGCGGTCGCACCTGCCAGCATCATCTCCACCACGTCGCGGGCAGAACTCACGCCGCCCATACCGATGATGGGAATGCTCACAGCAGAGTACACCTGATACACAATCCGCAGGGCGACAGGGAAGATTGCAGGACCGCTGAAGCCCCCCATCTTGTTCGCCAGTACAGGCCTCCGTGTGCGTGGGTCGATTCTCATGCCCAGCAGGGTGTTGATGAGGGATAGCCCGTCCGCCCCCGCCGATTCGCAAGCCTTCGCCACCGACACAATGTCGGTCACGTTTGGCGTGAGTTTGATGTACAGCGGTTTGGTGGTGACGGCACGCACCGCCGCGGTGATTTCCGCCGCCGTTTTCGGGTCTGTGCCAAAGGCATGACCGCCGTCTTTCACGTTGGGGCAACTGATGTTTAGCTCGATGATGTCGATGTCTGCGCATCCATCCGCAAGGGTCACGCAATGGACGTACTCCTCCAACGAAAAGCCGCAGATGTTGGCGATAATCGCTCCGCTGTACACGCTTCGGAGTTTGGGAATTTCGGTGGCAAGTACCGCATCAATCCCCGGATTTTGCAACCCGACAGAGTTCAGCATTCCTGCGTAGCATTCGGCGGCACGTGGGGTAGGGTTGCCAAAACGAGCCTCCTTGGTCGTGCCTTTGATGGAGATGCCCCCAAGGATGCCAATGTCGTAAATGGGGTTGTACACAGGGAATTCGTAGCCGAACCCGAACGTGCCAGAGGCGGGAATTATGGGGGATTTTAGGGTGATGCCTGATAGGGTAGTGGTGATGTTCATGGTGTGGTTTCCTTTGTTAATATGAATGTTTTCGTAATTCCCCTCCTGTGGAGGGGTGCGGTGTAGCCGCGGGGTGGTTCAGCGGTATTTTAGCGACAGCGAACCACCCCGTCTTGCCGTCTATGTTTGGTTTGTGTTGTCTTGTAGGGGCGGGCATTGCCCGTCCGTTTGTGCGGTGCATATCATTTGTATCGGGCGGAGGCAAGCCCCGCCCCTACAGGGTTTTGGCTGTGTCGATAGTCGGGCAACCGAGGACGGTAGCCCCTACGGGTGCGGTACGCCCTTGACCTTAGCCCTCTTTGTGAAAGAGGGTGGATTGCGACTGTCCTTGTCGCAAGACGGGTGTTTTGTCTGCCCCGTTAGGCGGGCGGGTGAACCCCGCCCCTACGAGTTCAGTTGTATCGTTCGTGAATTTTCGCGCCAGCCTGCCCCGCACTTGATGCGGGGTGGTAAATTTGCCCTTGACCTTCTTTTCTCAAGCCTAATCACCAACACAATTGCTGGCTGTACGGGGTCGCTCACGCATTCCGGACGACTTCGTTTCCGAAAAAGTGCAAAAAACGCATTTCAAGAAAATACTAAGATGTTTTGTGGTCAATCATGCTTCAACCTCGTTTTTCAGAACATTTCGCAAGCCTAACCACCAACACAACTGCTGGCTGTATGGGGTCGCTCACGCATTCCGGACGACTTCGTTTCCGAAAAAGTGCAAAAAAACGCACTTCAAGAAAATACTAAGATGTTTTGTGGTCAATCATGCTTCAACCTCGTTTTTCAGATTTTTTTGCAACCATTGCTACGCAACGGAAAAACTTGCAAAAAATTCTGAAAAATTCGCTACAGCGACTGCGTCGCTATTCGCCGAGGCATTCAGCACATTCACCTAACAAACATCGTCCCCACACCCTCGTCGGTCAGCACTTCCATCAGAATGGAGTGAGGCACACGCCCGTCCAGGATGAACACCTTTTTCACCCCGCCACGGATGGCGTCAATACAGCACCGCACCTTTGGTATCATGCCACCGCAGATTGTGCCGTCCGCCTGCATCTGTTCCGCTTTGGCGATGCTCACATTGGTGATAATGCTTTCGGGGTCGTCCTTGTCACGGAGCAGCCCGGGAATGTCAGACATCAGGAGCAAACTCTCCGCCCCAAGTGCCGAGGCAACAGCCTGTGCAACCGTGTCAGCGTTGATATTATACCCCACCGCCTCCCCTTTGCCGAAGCCGACAGAGGAAATAACAGGAATATACCCGCAGTCAAGCAGGTCACGAATGACACCAACGTCAGTTTCCTCCACATTACCCACATAGCCAAGGCGAGGGTCGGCAGGGGTGGCGGAAATCATGTTGCCGTCCATACCGCACAGCCCCACAGCCCGCCCGCCTTTGCGCCCAATAAGATTCACAAGGCTCTTGTTCACCTTGCCGCACAGCACCATTTGCACAATTTCGGCGGTTTCCTCGTCGGTCACACGCAAACCGTCCACAAATTCGGTGGTTTTGCCCATTTTGTCAAGGGTCGCCGAAATTTCCGGCCCGCCCCCATGGACAAGCACCACCTTGATGCCGATATACGCCAGCAGAACAATGTCGTGCATCACGTTTTCTTTCAGGGTTTCGTTGAGCATGGCGTTGCCGCCGTATTTGACCACAATGGTCTTGCCTTTGTACTCGCGTATGTAGGGCAGGGCGCGGGCAAGAATGCCGGCGGATTGTTCTTTTGTTGGTGTCATGGGAGGGGTTTCCTTTGTTTTGGTTTTGGATACCCCCACCCCCGCAAAAATAATTTCAGACTTTTTTCAACATACCTATTGACATTTTGCGGGGGGGGTGTATAATAGTGGTAATAAACTTTTGGAGGTGAAATGATGAAAAAATTCATTTCGATTATGTTAGTTGTACTTATGTTGGCTTTAGTAGGTGTTGGATTGATGGGATGTGATGGGGGCGAATCTGTCGGAGGCCGAGACAATGTTGGGTTAAATGACAGGGTTGTGCTACGCGATGTCGCCATCACCGCAGAAACAATTGTGATAGTTGAACCAGCGAGCGAGTTTGGAAGACCAAGCGAAGGCAATAAGTTTGTTGGGGTTCGCTTTAGAATCGAAAATACTTCAAATTCTACTCGAAACGTTAGTAGTTTAATGGAATTTGAAACCTTTGTTTCTGGCACTTCGTTATCATGGTCAATAGCCGCAGATATGGCTAATCCAGGCGAGTCGTTGAATGGTGCCATTTTGGCTGGTTATTCAATGGTAGGGTATTTGATGTTTGAAGTATCTGAAGGTACTGAAAGCGTTAGGATTAGATATAATCCTGATTTACTCAGAGAGCGTGACCTTACATGGTTTGTTTTGGATGTTCCTTCATCATAGCTTTCCAAAAACCAAGACTTCGGTCTTGGTTTTTGTTTTTGTGAACGGACGACCGCAAGGGTAGTCCCTACGGGTGCGGTGCGCCCTTGACCTTTAACCGTTACCTGTTCACTGTTACCTGTTCACTATTACCTGCCCCCTTACGTCCGATAATCCCCGTTTATCTTCACATAATCATAGGTCAAGTCACAGCCCCAGGCAGTGGCGTGTCCGCTACCCTCGCCGATTTTGATAATAATAGCTATCTCGTTGCTTTCATGGGTCAAGACTTTTTTCGCTAAATCTTCGTCAAAATCTACCGACGCACCATTTTCGCAAACTGTAACTTCACATATATCGTCTGGGCTACTCGCCGCGCTAAATTTGACCGATACTTTGCTCGGGTCAAAAGTCACACCACTATACCCCATAGCACAAAGTATCCGCCCCCAATTGGCGTCTGCACCGAACATTGCTGACTTCACAAGGCTTGAGCTGACTACGCTTTTTGCGATTTTCCGTGCATCTACGGCAGGAATGCCATGTACAGAGCAAGTTATCAGCTTGGTCGCACCCTCGCCATCACGGGCGATTTCACGTGCGAGGTAGTTCGTCACCATTCCAAGAGCTTGGCAAAATGCATTAAAATCATCCCCCTCGCTGTCAATCAGCTTGTTGCCCGCCATGCCGTTTGCCATAATGGACATCATATCGTTGGTGGAAGTGTCCCCGTCCACGCACACCATGTTAAAGCTGATTTCGGTGTCACGGCTTATCGCCAATTGCAACATTTCAGGGGTGATAGCCACATCGGTGGTGATAAAGGCAAGCATGGTCGCCATGTTGGGGTTAATCATGCCCGAACCCTTGGCAATGCCGCCAATACGGCACTCCACGCCGCCAATATCAAAGCTGAACGCACGGATTTTCTCCCGCAGGTCGGTGGTCATAATTGCGGCGGCGGCGTTGTCGTTGCCCGAAATCTCGCCCGACAGTCCGCTCACGAGAGCGGGCATACCCTCCGCAATGGGCGCAATTGGCAACGGCTGACCGATGACACCTGTGCTGGCAATAATAACGTCGGCGACGGGAATGCCTGCGTGTTGCTCCACCAGAGCACACATAGCCTGGGCGATTTCCACTCCGTCAGCGTTGCAGGTGTTGGCGTTGCCGCTGTTGCAGATAAGCGCCTGTGCATAGCCATCCGCAAGGTTCGCCTTTGTCACCGCGATAGGTGCGCCCTGCACGATATTTTGCGTGTACACCGCGGCAGAAGCGGCACGCACCTCGCTTTTGATAAGGCAGAGGTCGAGTTTTTGCTTGTTTTTGCGTATTCCGCAATGCACTCCGCTTGCGGTAAATCCCTTTGGGGCGCACACGCCGCCGGGGATTGGGGTAGTTGGGTATTTCATGTTTTTGATTCCTTTGTTGGTTGAATGTTGACCTAATTCCCCTCCCGTGGAGGGGTCGCCGTAGGCGGGGGTGGTTTAGCGGTATTTTAGTGACAGCAGGCCACCCCGTCAGTCGAAAAATCACCGACTGCCACCCCTCCATAAAGGGGAAGAAGGGCGCAATGT
>WQSD01000081.1 GCA_009788105.1 Oscillospiraceae bacterium
AATCTAGGCGTGAGGAGGGCGAATATCGGGAATATTTAACCGACGAACAACGACGAGTGGCGAAAAAATAGCCAAAATCTCGCCTTTTTCAGTTTGTGTCGACATGCTCTAGTATTATTCTGCGTTTTCAACTGCGCTCTCATACGCACCTAACACCGCCAACGCTTGTTCCGCCACCTTGCCGCCACGTGCCAGTTTAAGGGCGGCGTATGGCTTGTTGCCAAGGTTTAACAGCAGTTTGCCGTTGTATTGTGCGGCGACTTTTGTCCAGCGGTACAGGTCAACCTTTTCCGGGTAAAACAGCACGCTGCCCTCCCGCCCCTCGATGCTTTTGATGCGGTTGTCCGCGCCCTTGGTGCGTAGCAGGGAAATAGCAAGGATACATTCCGCCTCGGGTGGGGGTGCGCCATAGCGGTCGATTAGCTCTTCCCGCACGTCCTCAAGGTCAAGAGGAGTTTCAATCATGGCGATTTTTTTGTACACTTCAATCCGCTGTCGCCCGTTGCTTATATAGCTTTCAGGGATAAATGCGTTAATGCCAAGCTCCACAGTGCATTCTGTCTTAATCTCCGCTGTTTCGCCCCGCTCTTCAAGCACCGCCTCGGACAGGATTTTCATGTACATATCATAGCCGATACTTTCGATATGCCCATGTTGCTCCCCGCCAAGCAAGTTGCCCGCCCCGCGAATTTCAAGGTCACGGAGGGCAATGCGAAAGCCACTGCCAAACTCGGTAAAGTCACGAATGGCAGTCAGCCGCTTGGTGGAAATCTCGGACAGCAGTTTGCCCCGCTGATAGGTGAAATAGGCGTAGGCACGGCGACTGCTCCGCCCCACCCGCCCACGAATTTGGTGCAGCTGTGACAGCCCGAATTTGTCCGCATCCTCGATAATTAGGGTGTTGGCGTTAGGAATGTCAATTCCTGTTTCGATAATGGTGGTACTCACAAGAATTTGAATTTGCCCGTCAACCATAGCTTCCCATATGTCCGACAGGGTGTCTTTGTCCATTTTGCCGTGGGCAGTTTCGATAGCCGCTTCAGGGGCAATACCTGCCAGTTTGGTCACGATTGCGTCCATTCGCTCTATCCGGTTGCACAGGTAGAACACCTGCCCACCGCGGCGAAGCTCCCGCCGTATTGCTTCGGCAATAATGGCATCATCATGCTCCAGTACATAGGATTGAATCGGCACACGCTCCCCTGGGGCTTCTTCTAAAAGGGACATATCACGAATGCCGCCAAGAGCCATGTTTAGGGTGCGGGGAATTGGGGTTGCTGTTAGGGTCAGCACATCAATGTTTTTCCCTAATTGTTTCAGCTTTTCTTTGTGGGACACCCCAAAGCGTTGCTCCTCGTCAACGATAAGCAGTCCAATGTCCTTAAACTGCACATCTGCGGACAGCAGGCGGTGCGTGCCAACGATAATGTCGGTTTCTCCCCGCTTTAGACGGCGAAGAACCTCGCCGATTTCCTTGGTAGTGCGGAAACGGCTGACCATGTCAACTTTCACAGGGAACGACCGCATACGGGAGAGAAATGTGCGGTAATGTTGCATGGCAAGGATGGTTGTAGGCACAAGAATCGCCACCTGTTTGCCGTCACACGCCGCCTTGAATGCTGCCCGCAAAGCCACTTCAGTCTTGCCATAGCCCACGTCACCGCACAGTAGGCGGTCCATGGGGTGACGCTTTTGCATATCGCTTTTCACGTCCTCGATAGCCGCCACCTGCCCCTCGGTTGGCTCAAATTCAAAGGTGGACTCGAACCCTGCCTGCATTTCGTCATCTTTCGGGAAGGCGTAGCCGGGTCGTTGCATACGCTCGGCGTATAGGGCGATAAGCTCTTTCGCCATTGCCTTGGCGGCGTTTTTTGCTTTTGTGGTGGTTTTCGCCCACTCTGTGCCGCCCATTTTTGACAGGCGTAGAGTGCCCTCTTCTGCCCGCGGGCCAATGTATTTTGACACTTTCTCAAGCTGATTGCATGGCAGATACAGCATATCCGTGCCTGCATACTTTATCTTCACAAAATCACGGCGAATCCCCTCCACCTCAAGACTGCCAAGCCCAAGATATTGCCCAATTCCGTGAATGGTGTGGACAACATAATCCCCCTCCACCAGGTCGGCATAGGACATTATGCGGGCAAGGTTTTTGTCCTTTTTCGCCGACTTTCGACTGCGTGGCTTTCGCCGGGCGCCCATCTCTCCACGCCCGATAGACAGCACCGCATACTTGGCGGCAACAAGCTCGAACCCCACAAGATTGGCTTCGTGGGACAGGGCGACTGTGCCGACGGGCTGTTCCTCCCCGTTATCCATGAATGTGGATATTCCCGCCTCCCGCAGCATTTCTCCCATGGTTTCCGCTTGCACCACATTTTCGCACAGCAGTTTCACTCGGTAGCCTGTGGAAACATAGTCTGCAATGTCAGAGGACAGCACCTCAAAATTGCCGTCGGTGGCAACGGTTTGTTTGGTGTTAAATGAGTATATCCCCGCCAGTTGCCGCTCGGAAAAGGATGGAGTGAATGTGCTTGTCAATAGGGCACAAGAGGAGAACAGCACCTGTTCAAGGTCGGTGATATTTTTGGAGTAATCGGCGTATTTTGGGAGTAGTGCGCCCCCCTCTAACAGGGCAAGAATGCTTTCTTGCAGTTGCCAGTCGGCGGTTCGTTGCCGTTCAAGTACAGCGTTTAGTTCAAGGGCGAGAATCACCGGATTATCAAGGTAATCAAGCAAACATTGCCGCTGTGGGTAGATGTGAGAGATATATTTGTCAAGGCAGGGCAGGTCAATACCCGCGGACAGCCGCTCTGCCTCTTCGGCAAGAGAGGGAGTGTCGTTTTTCGCTGATTTTATGTGGGTGCGAATGTCTTGCTCTAATGCGGTAAGCTGTTCGCCGCCTGCCGCAACCTCACGGGCAGGGATAATGCGAAAGCTGGGCAGGTCGGCGTCAGATTGTCGCTGTGTGATTGGGTCATAGGAGCGAATTCGCTCGATGCTGTCCCCCCAAAAATCAAGACGGACAGGCTGTTCCTGCCCGGGGGCAAACACATCCACAATCCCCCCACGAAGGGAGTATTGCCCCACGCCGTCGGTCACTTCTCCGCGGCGATATCCGTGAACGTCAAGATAGGCGGTCAGTTCCTCCGGTTGGATGGCAGTGGACTTGGTTATCTCAAGAGTGCCACCCTCAAGGACGCCGGGCGGCATGGTATACTGAAGGGCGGCATCCGGAGTGGTGAGAACCACGTCGCATTGGTCCGCAAGCAGGGCGGACAGCACGGACAACCGCTCATGCTCCATCTCGCGGGAGGCTGTCATGGGGTGAAAGTTGAAATCACGCCACAAATATGGCATGGCGGCAATGCCAAAGGCTTGTAGTTGCTCCGCCCAGCGGCGCACCATTCGCTCGTCAGACAGCAAAACCAACGCTTGCCGTCCGCTTGCGGCTATGTCCTGAAACAGCTCGGCACACAAGGCAAATTCCGCCCCGGGGCAAAGCCCTGTGACAAGAGCGGGCTTAGGCTTTGCCTGGCGCGTTTGTATGTATTCCGCAAGCTGGGAATATTCCCGCTGACGGCGTATTTCTTGGGTGATGTTTTTCATGTGGGGGCTTTCTTTTTGGAGAGAGTGGGGTGTGGAGTTTGGGGCGGGTGAACATTGTGTAGGGGCAGGCGGTTGTGTCTGCCCGCCTTTTGGGATAGCAGTAACATTTTAATTTCGCTACGCTCGCAATATGCCATTTGTTTTGCCATTCCCCACCCCCGCAAAATAATTTCAGACTTTTTTCAACAAACCTATTGACATTTTGCGGGGGGGTGTATAATAATGGCACTAACCTTGGCTTTATCAAGCAGGGAAAAACGAAAAGAGGTACATATCATGAAAAAAGTTTTATCAATTTTCCTTGCCGTTCTGCTGTTGCTGTCCATTTCCGCAATGTTGTTCGGTTGCGACGGCAACGGCACAAACGGCGAAACCAATCGCCCACCTGCGGGCAACGGCAACCAGCCCCCGCCCGAACCGCCCGAACCCACCGTTCCCGAAACCCCGGTGCAATATTTCGAGTTCCGTGCAATCGCCGGCGGAATTGAAATCACGAATTACACAGGCACAGCAATCCGCGTTAACATCCCTGCACAGATTGAGGGGGTGAATGTGGTGAGCATTGGGGAAGATGCCTTCCGCGATGCTGGCATTATGGAGGTGTTCATGCCTGCAACTGTGACGAGTATAGGAAATAGTGCGTTTAGAGTAAACCCCGGATTAACCGAAATTCATTTGCATGAGGGAATTACGGAGATTGGGGCTGTGGCTTTCATGGGCACAGCATTGACAAGTGTGGTGATACCCAACAGCGTGACGACGATTGGCGCGAGTGCTTTTAGTGATACACCGCTTACAAGTGTAACTATCGGTAATGGTGTGACAACGATTGACCAGCGGGCTTTTTATGGTACTCAACTTACAAATGTGATTATCCCTGAAAGCGTGACAACGATTGGCTGGAGTGTTTTCGCTAACACAGCTTTGACAAGCGTAGTGATACCTGATAGTGTGACTGAGATTGGCAGCAATGCTTTTGAAAACTCACAGCTGACAAGTGTGACCATTGGTAATGGTGTGACAACGATTGGTTGGGATGCTTTCGCTAACACAGCTTTGACAAGCGTAATTATACCTGACAGCGTAACCGAGATTGGCGGGGGTGCTTTCAGAAACGATAACGCCCATACTGCCATAACAGTCGGAAATCAAACATATACTATTCAAGCTGGTCAGTCATGGCCAGATCAATTGTGGGGCTGGCGTCGCCCGGAATAAATCACAAACAACATATTCAAATTTGGGCAGGCGGTTGCGTCTGCCCTTTTTGTTTAGATGGCGGGTGCGGTGTTTTGCCTGTACCGCATGAACGGGTCGCCCTGGGGTGCGACCCCTACGGTTTGTATTCATTTTCGTGCGTTTTCGTGTCCGTTCGTGGTAAATGTCCTTAACGCCCGCCCTTTTTCAATAAAATCAATTTGCGAAGCAAATTTACCTTAATTCTTCATTTTTCATTCTTAATTCTTCATTGACCTACACATCTTCCACCTGCCAATCAATCCCACTCATACCATGCCCCTCAAGAAAGGCATTGGTTCGGGAAAAATGCTTACAACCGAAGAACGCCCCTCGTGCCAGCGGGCTGGGGTGGGCTGCCTGTAGCACCAGATGGGCGGGGTTGGTGACAAGCTCCCCTTTGCTTTTGGCGTCGTTGCCCCACAGCAGGAAAACTGTTGGGGTAGCTTTTTCGTTTAGTCGCTGAATGACTGCGGTGGTGAACTGCTCCCAGCCCTTGCCTGCGTGGGATTTGCTTTGCCCTGCACGAACGGAAAGCACCGAGTTGAGTAGCATCACCCCCTGCTCGCACCACTTCACCAAATGTCCGTTGTTGGGGATGGCACAGCCCACGTCCGCCGCAATTTCCTTGAAAATATTCTGCAAAGAGGGCGGCGTGCGGGAGGGGGGCTTCACCGAAAAAGCCAGCCCATGCGCCTCCCCGTGATTTATGTACGGGTCTTGCCCCAAAATGACCACTTTGGTCTGCTCGATTGAAGAAAACCGCAGGGCATTAAACAGGTCGTACATTGGAGGATAGACGGTTTGGGTGGCGTACTCTTGCTTCAAAAATGCTCGCAGTTGCAGGTAATACGGCTTTGCCATTTCGGCGGCGAGGAAGGTGTCCCAGTCGTTGTTTAGGGAGAGCATATGGGGGTGTCCTTTCTGTTGTTGTTGACCTGTAGGGGCGAGCCTTGTGGTCGCCCGTGTGTCCTTGACCTTAATCCCCTTCCTCGGGAAGGGGTGGCACGAGCATAGCGAGTGACGGGGTAGGATAGGACACAAACACGACACCAAAACTCAAAATCTTTCGTTTCACATCCTACCCCGTCTTGGCGGAACACCACCGCCAATCCACCCCTTCGCAGAGGGGAAGAAGGTCAAGGGCGGGGCAATCACCGCACCCATAGGGGCAGACCTTTGCGGTCGCCCGTGTGTTGAACATTGTTTGCGGGCGTTGAGCCCCGCCCCTACGGTTTGGCTGTATCCGTTTCAGGCGTGGGGTTATCCCAGCGCATCCTCGGTGCAAATCAGGGTCACATCGGCGTGAGCAAGCAGCATTGTGGCAGGGCAGTCGGTGGTGATTTTCCCTGCAAGCAGACAAGCCACCGCCTCAGCCTTGTTCGCTCCGGAAGCAAGCAGGACAATGCGGCGGGCTTTCATAATCGAGCCGATACCCATGGTAATG
>WQSD01000082.1 GCA_009788105.1 Oscillospiraceae bacterium
ATTCGGGGCAGTTATTCTCTGTCGTGGCAATTCACTTGCCACAAAGGAGAATAACTGCCCCGAATGCGCGCGATTAAACGAAGGGGGTTGTTGGCGAATGAACGGCGAGCCGCCGCAGACATACCAGGGTTTGCTTTGTGCGAACCTGACGGGCGGTCTGCCCTTTTCTGCTAATGGATTTTGGCTTTCTGCTAATACTCACTTTTTTCGAGTGCAATCTGCAATGCAATTTCCGAATGCTTTTGTGAGAAAAAGTTTTTAGTCAAGTTTTTTACAAGCCCTTGTGAGCGCTGAAGGCGACGGCATTGGCGGCTTTGCCGTCAAACAGGTCGCCGTAATGCGTGAGCGGGCAAAACTTGTGCGGTGTGGGTGCATAACCCACGACCTTGACCCTTTTCTTCAGGTTGAATAATGGGTGCACTGCACTCATGATTGTATTATCGCTATCCTTTGTTGGCATACTAAGCTAAAACATCCAAGGAGCGCGCCATGCCCATATCACACAAAACAGTAATATCATTCGGACTTGTTGCTATACCAATAAATATGCACACAGCGGTGTCCGAAAATGACATCCGCTTCAATCAGCTGCACAAAGACGACCTCAGTCGCATTCGCTACAAAAAAATCTGTGCCCACTGCGAAAAAGAGGTGAAGTCAGAGGACATAATCAAAGGCTACGAGTACGAAAAAGACAAATATGTCACCGTCAGCGACGAGGAAATCGAGCAGATAAAAACAGAAAAAGACCGCTCGATTCAGATTTTGCATTTTGCGAATCTGAACCAAATCAGTCCCGTGTATTACGATAAAGCATATCACATTTTGCCTGCGGCGGGCGGCGAAAAAGCCTTTGAACTACTGCGAAAAGCCCTGATGGACACCAAGAAAATTGCCATCGGCAAAACGGTCATGGGCAACCACGAAAATCTGATGGCGATTATTCCGCGAGATGACGGAATCGTAATTCAGACAATGTTTTTCGACGATGAGGTCAAGGAAATTCCCGTCGCTTACAAGAAACAGAAAATCGAAAAAGCGGAGCTTGACATGGCGAAAATGCTGATAAATTCGATGGATACGCCGTTCGACCCGACTGCCTACAAAGACGAATATCAAGAAAAATTGCGTGGCTTGCTCTCGGCAAAAATCGCAAATCGTGATATTGAAACGCCGGAAGAAGAAGTGCCGGGCGGTATCATTGACTTGATGGAAGCCTTGATGCAAAGCGTTGAAATGGCTGGGGCGCGGTGATGTCTCTTTTCCAAAACAAAAATATTAGCCCAATGCTGTTAGCAAAGGAGTCCGAGCCTTTCGACGACCCTAATTTCATCTACGAGTTGAAGTTAGATGGGGAGCGTTGCTTGGCGTATTTATCGGCGGACGGCACAGAATTTCGCAACAAGCGGCACAAGAAAATGAACGCTCATGTGCCGGAGCTTTGCGAAATTCACCGCCAGGCGAAAGTGGACTGCATCCTTGACGGGGAGCTGATGGTGGTGAAAGATGGCGTGCCGAATTTCTACGAAATCCAGCGGCGGAGTATTACCACAAATGCCTTCAAAATTCAGCTGTTGGCGAAGCAACACCCTGCCACATTCACCGCGTATGACATTCTTTATTACGATGGCGAACAAGTCACAAACAAGCCTTTGGTTGAGCGAAAATTGTTGCTCCAATCAGCTTTTGACGAAAGCCAGCGACTTGCTCGCTCTCGTTTCGTAGAGGAGAAAGGCGTCGCGCTCTACCGCCTTGCAGAACAGCAAAACCTTGAAGGCATCGTTGCGAAACGCAAGGACAGTTTGTACAAAATTGGCGCTCGGTCGAAAGATTGGATTAAAATCAAGCACATGCAGGACGAGGATTTTGTCATCTGCGGCTACATCATCAAGGCGGAAAAAGAGCTTCGCACAGCAAGCCTTATTCTTGGTTTGTACGAGGGTGAAAGCCTTGTGTACCAAGGACATGTGCCGATTGGACTGACCCGTGAGGACTTCAAAATCATCGCCAAGCAAAATGCGGTGCATTGCCCTTTCGAGCGAGCCGAAGAGGATGCGTTGTACATTGACCCCACCCTTGTCTGCACCGTCGAATACATGATGCGGTCAAGCGGAGGCGGCTTGCGACAGCCTGTTTTTAGGGGATTGCGATTGGATAAGACGGCGCGAGAGTGTGTGGTGAGGCTGTGATTATCACAAAAACAACACCTGTTTACCCAGCAAAAAATCCTCCACGCTAAGGTTAGTGCTACCAACAACGAGTGACAACGCCTCTGGGTATTGCTTTTTGAAAACAAGACTTCCGCCCACATTCTTGACCCGCCCGCTTTTCACTTCGATTGCGGTGAGTTTGCTCCCTTTTTTGATGACGAAATCCACTTCGTTGCTCCGCTCACGCCACCAATAGACCTCGAAACCCTCGTCGCCTGCTCTGGACAGCAGATACGCACCCACCGCACTTTCGGTTAGCCGACCTCTGTCAAGGGGATTATACTCGAATTCCTCAAAAAAGCGCCAAGGTTTGCGAGGCTGTTTTTTGAGGAATTCGAGTATAGCCGCTCTAAGAGTTGCGATACCAATTTTCTTTTGAACATTTTTCATCTCCTGTTACAAATTACTCATTACGATTTACTATTAACTCATTATACGTCGTTCTTTTGTGTTTGTCAAGGGGTATTTTCGGGTTTCGGTATTATTTTTCAAAAATTCTTCTGTACCAGACATATTATCGCCGCCGCAACATTGCTTGTATCATTTTCTTGTATCATTTTTTCTTAAAACAGTTGACAACTGGAAAAAAAAAGTGTATAATAAGTTGATGTATAGTGAATGACTTGAAAATCAACCCAGATTTGCGAGGTCGTTTTTGCAAATTGAGGCACGAGGAACAGCAAATACTTATGGAAAACAGCCAACACAACCAAACAGGCACATCAGAAGAGTTCTTCGACTCTGATTTGACAGGGTCGTTTTCTGACAATTCGTATCAAAATCTTCAACGCCGCAATAACCGTCGTCGTCTTATATTGCGTATTACTTTTGGGGCATTTTTTTTAATCGCTTTAATAATTATTGCGATCGCTGCTTCATTTATTTTTTTTAGAATTGAAAACATTGAAATTTACGGAAACGAGTTTTATTTACCTGAAGAAATTTTAGACTTTGCTGATATTCAAGAAGGAAGTAGCTTGTTATTAGTTGACCGTAACGAAATTGTCGAGAATATTCTTCGTGAAATGCCACACATTCATCGTGTTAATGTGGAGCTTTCCCTTCCGTCAACTTTGCGAATAACAGTCGTCGAAGACTCGCCCATATTATATTTTCACATGGCAGAGCATTACATAGTGCTGTCACGAGAATTGCGAGTGTTAGCGGTATTCAATGCAGAAAACGTTGACCGAAACCTTTTAGACAGATTATACTCCACATTTCTCCCCGAAGTTTTGTACGCAAACTATGGGCAAGTCATTCGCTTTAGTTCGGACACTAACAGTGGATTTATTGTTGATTTAATTGACTCCATTGAATATTCACCATTAAGTGGCAGAGTCAACAATATCGACTTGTCAAATCGTTTCGACATACGCATTCGGTATGACGACAGATGGGATATTTTCCTTGGCAATCGTCATGATTTCAACTACAAACTGCTGTTTGTACATGAAGCATTGCAATATTTTGTTCCATATGCAACCGGTAGAATGTATTTTGAGGACACCGGCGTTGGCTTCGCTTCTCCAAATAGCACCCAATATTTTATAGCTCCATAAAACCATGTACAAGGAAAAAGTTGCAATTTATTATTAACAAATTGTTAATTTTCAAAAAAACTATTGAAATTCTTTCAAAAATGTAATAATATATTAGGAGAGAGTTTTACAGACTTACAAAAAATTTCTAAAAATCATTGCATAAATTCAGTATACATCAATATATATCGGCTGTACAAAACAACGGAGGGCAACAGAATGCCATTTGAAACAAATAATCAACTTAACAATGAAATAGAGGGAAATCCACTTGTGCGGATAAAGGTCGTGGGTGTTGGTGGCGGTGGAAACAACGCTATTAACCGCATGGTCGAGGCAGGAATTAAGAATGTTGACTTTGTTGCCATTAACACGGACAAGGCCGCTCTTACTAACTCCACCGCTTCTTATAAAGTACCAATTGGCGAAAAGTTGACTCGTGGTCATGGTGCAGGAGCGAACCCCGAGATTGGTGCGCGTGCCGCCGACGAGTCCAGTGAAGAGGTAAAAGCTGCGCTTAAAGGTGCTGACATGGTGTTTATCACTGCTGGAATGGGCGGTGGGACAGGCACCGGAGCGGCTCCTGTTGTAGCGCAATACGCTCGTGAAATGGGCATTCTTACTGTTGGTGTTGTCACACGCCCCTTTGATTTCGAGGGTCGTCGTCGTATGATTCAAGCCGAAACAGGCATCAAAAACCTGCTTGAAAATGTGGACGCGCTTCTTGTTATTCCTAACGAGCGTTTGAAACAGCTTGCCACCACAAGAATTACATTCCTTAACGCCTTTACCGAGGCGGATAATGTGTTAAAGCATGGTGTGCAAAGCATTACCTCGCTTGTGACTGATATTGGTATCGTAAACTCTGACTTTGCGGATGTGACCGCTACTATGAAAGATGCCGGTATTGCTCACATGGGTGTTGGTGTGGCACAAGGCAAAGACAAGGCAGAGCAAGCGGCAAAGTTGGCTATCTCTTCTCCGCTTCTTGAAACATCTATTGAAGGTGCGCGCCGTATCCTTGTGAACCTGACTGTTTCCGCCGATGTTTCTCTCGAGGAAATGGACATTGCGTCTGCTATGATAAATGACGAGGCTCACCCTGATGTGTCCATTATTTGGGGTGCTACTATTGACCCGAATGCTGATGATGAGATGCGCGTTACTGTTATTGCTACCGGCTTTGATGATGACAAAAAGCCGACCACTTTTATGCATCCGGAGGCTAAACTTTCGGGTATCACCAGCGACCCAATGCAAAAGCGTGAACCTAAGCCTGTATCTCAGCCTGAACCTGAGCAGTCAGAGCCGATTTCTGTCGAAATGGACGACGATAGTGCGTTGTCTGATGACGAGTTTGGACAGTTGCTTGATATGCTTAACAAGAACAATCGGTAGGGCAAAATATGTTAAGACCTTGGGCTTTCAGCCCAAACCCGACCAACTTTTGAAAAAGTTGGACCATAACTTCTTGGCAATTTAATTTTGCTAAAAAGTTTTGAGGGGTGTGGGGAACTTTTGTAACGATTTTGACCTTGTTTTTATCTCTTTTATCTTAAATAAAACAACTAAACCGCAAGTCATAAGTCTTGCGGTTTCAACTTGAAGAAAAAGGTCAAGACCGCGGGCTATGCGCCCGCACCGCACAAGTTTTTTGTAAAAAACTTGACTAAAAACTTTTTTCCCAAAAGCATTTCATGCTTTTGTACCAAAGTTTTTGAGGTTCTTAGTAACTTTTTTCAAAGCCCTTGTGAGCGCCGAAGGTTGCGGCATTGCTGGCTTTGCCAGCAAACAGGCAACCAGAGTGCGTGAGCGGGCAAGTTCCTAAGTGGGGTTTGGGGCAACGCCCCAAGGTGTTTAGAGGTTTATCAACAAACAAAAACCGCAAGTCTTGTGACTTGCGGTTTTCTTGGAGGTGCGTATGTCAGTTTTAGTTTCAGGGGGCGGGAGCGGCATTGGTGCGGCAACCGTGCGCCGTTTCGCTGGTAGCGGAGCAAAAGTTGCATATCTTGACAAAAATATCCCGCCAAACGCTCCCGAGGGTGGTATTTTGTGCGATGTGACCGACAATTCCGCAGTAAACGAAGTCATCGGCAACTTGCACGACCTGCACACCCTTGTGTGTTGTGCAGGAATAAGTGAAATCAAGCCATTTGCGTGCATTTCTCCTGCCGACTGGCAAACTATGATGGACGTCCATGTTACAGGGGCGTATAACTGCGTCCACGCTGCCCTGCCCCACATGCTGCAACAACAGCGGGGACGGATAATCTTTGTGTCCTCTATGTGGGGGAGGGTGGGTGCGTCCTGCGAGGTGCATTACAGCACAGCCAAGGCGGCACTTCACGGCATGACAAAATCCCTTGCAAAGGAGCTTGCGCCCAGCGGTATCACGGTAAACTGCGTTGCCCCGGGAGTGATTGACACCGCCATGAACAGGGAGCTTGACAAGGCAACCATTGCCGAACTAATCGAGGAAATCCCCCTATCTCGCCTTGGCAAGTCAGAGGAAGTAGCGGAACTGATACACTTTCTC
>WQSD01000083.1 GCA_009788105.1 Oscillospiraceae bacterium
GAAGGACTTCTGCTGGAAATCCCCGGAGGGTTGGAAATCCCGGCGGCAGAAGAATTATTCCGCGAGCTACTTTCCCGCCTTACAGAAGGTAGCGGTGGCGATATTGTGCGAAACGAGGCGTTTGAGAAAGCCCTGTACCACACCGCCTGCCGTGCCGCCATGAAAGCAGGACGGCGGGACAAGCGCGAGGATATGGAGTACATCGTCCGCAAGCTACTGTCTGTGCCAAATATACGATATTGCCCCCACGGCCGCCCGGTGATTATGGAACTGACCCGCGGCAGGTTGGACAGCAATTTTAAGCGGATATGACCACCCTATATAGAGTGTGTTGAATAACGAGATTGAAACATGATTGACCACAAAGCGGGATTGTTCAACACGCTCTATATAGCCCCTTTCACGTCGCCGTACATATACAGCGACCCAAGGGCAAAGATTGGCGCACCATTCTTTTGGTGTGCCATTTTTGCTTGTGTCATAGCATCTGCCACATTAGAGCAAACAACCGCCCTCACCCCATGACCAGCGAATTCATCTGCTAAAATTTGCGGGTTCATGGCACGAGGGTTGGGTGGTGCAACGCAAAATGCTTGCTGTGTCACTCCGGACGCCAGTTCTATCATCTGTGCATACTCTTTTTCTCCCATTACCCCAAAGATTAGGTTCACGCCGCCCTCTCCGAAGTAATGGCGAATGCTTGCCACCGTGCTTTCCACCCCTTGTACGTTGTGTCCCCCATCAAAATATACAGGAGGAGCGACAGAAAGTCGCTCGAATCGCCCTTTCCATTGGACATTAGCCAGTCCATCTCGCACCGCCTGCTCCGAGATGACAAAATCAGTACAGTTACGAAAAATCTCCACCGCTTCAAGCACATTCGCCGCATTGTGGGGCTGATAGAAAGAGAGCAGGGGAATCCGCAAGCCTTTCATATCGCCGAAATCAAAAGTTGTGCCGTCAAGGGCATACTCCACATTGCTCATTTTGCTGTGGTCGGTAAGGTAAAATGGCGAGCCAAGCTCTTCTGCGCGCCCTCGTATCACCGGCAAAGCCGCAGGAGGGCGTCCGCCGAAGAGTATAGGGCGACCAGGCTTGATAATCCCGGCTTTTTCTGCGGCGATTTTTTCGATTGTGTCGCCTAAAAACTCCATATGGTCAAAGGAAATCCCGGTTATCATGCACATGGCAGGGCAGGGGACAATGTTGGTAGAATCAAGTCGTCCACCCATACCGGTTTCAAGGATGACAACCTCGCAACCACGTCGACGAAAGCACTCGAACCCAATGGCGGTGACGAACTCGAATTCGGTGGGAAAGTCCGCCATTGCCTCGGCGTAAGGTTTGATATATTCAACTATTTCTGCAAGTTCCTCTTCGGAAATCATTTCGCCGTTTACGCAAAAACGCTCACGAAAATCCTCTACATATGGGGAAGTGAACAGTCCGGTAGAGTACCCTGCGTGACGCAAAATGCTTTCCAGCATAGCACAAAACGAGCCTTTGCCGTTTGTGCCGGCAATGTGAATCACAGTCAGCTCTCGTTCCGGGTTGCCAAGGCGTGCCATTAGGTCGGTTATTCGCTCAAGCCCCGGGCGACTGCCTGTCCACGCAATTGAATGAATGTATGATACTGCTTCGGTGTATGTCATGTGTGTTCTCCGTGTTTTTGTAGTCATACGAGTATATCATATTTTCAGGATAGTGTCAATGGAGAAAAACACAGAACAAGGTGCCCAATCCTGATAAATATTGACAAACCTTGACAAATGTGGTACAATAGAAGTGGGCATTGGGTGGACGCTACTTCCGAAAGGAGGTGCGTATGGGTTACATATCAGTTTTTCTACAAGCTCTACAACTGATTTCCTCCATTGTATTATCGGTGATTTCTAATCGTAAAGATAGTGACGATAAAGAATAACCGCCCCGCATAAAGCGAGACGGCTCTTTCTCAAACTCTATTGAAAAAGAAGTTGGGAGTAGCCTGCCGCTGGAACGGCACACCACCCTTTGCCTGTCAATTATATCATATGCACTTCCATTTGTCAATACCTAAAATAAAAAAACCACCCATGGAGGAATATATGTCAGAAAAAACAGAGAACACAGAACAAACCGAATCTACCGAATCTACCGAATCTACCGAAGCCACCGAAACCGCCGAAACCACTGAAACCAAAGACAAAAAGACGACCCAGTCCCTCGCCAGCACAATCAAAGTCAGCCGTTATGTCCTTGGGTTGGTGAAACGACAGCCGGGAGGTAAGTTGTTTCTGTTTGTTCGTGTGATTATGGCGATAAAGGATGCACTTTTCCCCCTTGTCACCACTATCTTCCCCGGATTGATTATCAACGAGCTAATCGGGGAAGCACGGACGGAGGTTCTTGCGGTGCTTGTTGGGGTGCTTGTAGGCACGCCACTTGTAGGGCAGGTGTTCAACTTCTTCGCCCACCGCTACAAGCAGCGGAAGTGGAATGAAATTCAAGTTAATATCCAATGTAAGTTCCGTTTCCATAACGTCAGCATGGACTATGAAAACATTGAACGACCTACATACAATACTATGATTGACCGCATTGAAGATACTTTTTGGCGACTTGATAACTATGTAAGCCAGATGTTGCGAATAGTGACTGCGATTTTAGGAATGGTTGCAGTTGCATCAATCATTGCGGTTCTTAATCCGCTTATAATTGTGCTTATTTCCGTAATGATATTAGTAAACGCCTTGTTCACAAATCGTGCAAATAAGAAAAGTTATGAGCTTGGGAAAGAATCAAGTAAAGAAGATAATCGTGGATGGGCATATCGTGAAATGCTAACTTGGAGAGGATACGCAAAAGATTTACGTCTTTATAACATAGAAAACCTTTTGATTGAGTCGTATACAGGGCAAATTAAAAAGGTCAACAAGCTACGGGATAAAAATTATGTTATAAACAATGTTCCGCATAATATCTCTGCAATCACAAATATGCTTCAACAGGGAGCAATTTACGCATATTTGATTTACAGTGTGGTTGCTGGTAACATTGAAATCGGAACGATGACCATCTTCCTTGCCGCAACTGCACAATTCTTCAGTTCGTTTTCCTCCCTTAGTCAAAACTATCTCTACTTAGCAGGAAACAATATGCAAATTGGCGAAATGATTGAGTTCTTCGCCCTACCACGAAAACAAATGGAAACAGGGAACAAAACCCCCACTTTCGACCGCAATTCTACCATTGAATTTCGGGGTGTCAGCTTTAAGTACCCGGGGAGCGAAACCTATGCCCTGAAAAACATGAACATCACCTTTCGCGGAGATGAAAAGCTGTGTATCGTTGGTGCAAACGGCTCCGGCAAGTCCACTTTCGTGGCGCTCTTGACCCGCCTGTACTGGCCCACCGAAGGGGAAATCCTGCTGAACGGGGTGAATATTTACGAGTACGATTACAAGCAGTATCAACGGCTTTTCGCCCCTGTGTTCCAGGATACATACTCCTTTTACTTCAACCTTGGGAAAAATGTCACCCTTGCAAGCGAATTCGACCAAGCCAAGTTGGACGATGTGAGCGCCAAGTCTGGACTGAAAATCTTGGTGGACAAGCTACCAAAGGGATACGACACCAACATCCACAAGTGGCTCGACGAAGAGGGTATTGAACCCTCTGGCGGGGAAGCGCAAAAGCTGTACATGGCACGTGCGGTGTACCACGGTGCGCCTGTGTTCCTGCTTGACGAGCCAACTGCCGCCCTTGACCCTGTCGCAGAGTACGAGATTTACACCAAGTTCAACGAAATGATAGCCGACCGCGGGGCGATACTTATCACCCACCGCCTGTCTGCGGTGCAGTTAGCCGACAAAGTGGCAGTCTTTGAGGCTGGTGCTGTGGTGGAGTACGGTACACATAAGGAGCTGTACAAAGCAGGGGGGACGTATACCGAAATGTATGACAAGCAAGCGGAGTTTTATAAGGGGTGATGGAGAATTAAGAATGAAGAATGAAGAATGAAGAATGAAGAATTAAGGTAAATTTGCTTCGCAAATTATTTCATTGAAAAGAGCAAGGGCGATTTACCACGAACAAAAAGGGATGCATTGGCATCCCTTTTTTACTGGTCGAAACTATCTGCAAGTACCGCAGGGGTTGCCTGTAATACCTGTGCCGCCGCCGATTTGACCAAGGCTTGGCGGACTGAATTCCCCGATTGGGAAAGCCATTTTCTCGAACACGCTGCACGGAGCCTCATCGCCTGTAACAACGCACTCTTTTTCAGGAATGCTGTAGTCGGTGGCTTGGATGATGAACTGACCTGACCGCTCAACACGGATAACCGAGAAGAACCCAAGGGTAACATACAAGCCCTTGGTGGTGTTTTCGCCTTGGGCACGAAGTGCGCCGTCAAACATAGCTCCAACGCTTGGTGGCAACTCATCAATGCTGCAGCATGGGCTGCAAGCGCAGTGGCAGTGACCATGGCAGTGGCACTTTTCTTTGATTTTCGCAGAAAGTGCAACCGGATCAACGGCTTCAACTACAACCGTAGGCGAGTTCCAGCCTTCTTCAGCTCTGCCGGGCAGACCGCAGAAGCCGTTGCGGGCGTTGTTCTTGAACACACGAACGCCGCCTTCGCTACCGAAAAGTACAACTTTCTTTTCAGTTACAGCGATGCCGCAGAACTCTTCAGGTTGACCGATAACCACACAGGCTTCGCACTTCACAAGGGTGAACATACGAACGGTGATTTGGTAGAAACCGCGGTTGAACTGGATGGGGTCAGCGATTATGTTGCACCCCACGATTTTTGTTTCCTTGATGCGAACGCTTGTTGCTGTTTCAACTATTTCTTGACCTGTTTCGCTCAAGAGTAGCTGTACATCTTCAAAGCAATCCTTGTCGCGACAGCTATCCATGATGCGGTTTGCATCAATGCAAACATTTTCACGGCGCGCCTGACTTTGAAATGAACTTCTTTCACTCATTATTGCTTTTTCCTCCTATTTTGATTGATTAGACTGATTTATACTCGAATAACTCCAAAACTACGCCATCTTTGCTGTTTGCCCTCAGCGGGCTTTGGCTTACAAAAAACAGCCTATCAAATCTTGGCGTATTTTTGAAGTCACTCGAGTATATCTGTCTTCCATATCATATTATGCGGTTTGAAGAGTTTTGATAGTGGAAAAGCAAGATTTTCTTTGTTGCATTTTGTGTCGAAATGTGGTATACTATATCTATGAAACCTAACACTCAATCTCTCTGCACTGCCGCCCGTGAGGCGACAAACTACGCATACGTCCCCTATTCAGGCTTTCATGTGGGGGCTGCTTTGCTGTGTGATGATGACACGATTTTCATCGGATGCAACGTGGAAAATGCGTCCTACTCGGTCACTTGTTGTGCCGAGCGGGTTGCCATATACAAGGCAGTCAGCGCGGGCAAGCGTGACTTTGTTGCCATTGCAATCGCCGCCCGCAAAGGGGAGCAGTGGCTGGCGTTCACCCCATGTGGTGTGTGTCGCCAAACTCTCGCTGAATTTTGCGGTGCGGACACGCATATATATGTGTGTAGGGCTGATGGCGTGGATGAGTACACCCTTGGGGAGCTGTTGCCCAGTGGCTTTGGAGTGTGATTTTTTGTAACTAATTGGCGAATAGAGGTATTAACAAACAAGATGCAACTATACATTAAAGACATTATCGCAAAAAAGCGTGACGGATACCTCCTTTCTGATGAGGAAATTCGCCATTTTGTGAACGGCTATGCCGGTGATAGCATTACCGACTACCAAGCGGCGGCGCTGTGCATGGCGATATACCTGCGCGGCATGACCCAGAGCGAAACTGTCGCTCTGACCCAGGCTATTGCTGACTCTGGGCGGCAGATTGACCTTACCGAGTTCGGCACACTTACCGCCGACAAGCACAGCACAGGCGGCGTTGGAGACAAGACAACCCTTGTCGCCAGCCCAATTGCGGCGGCGTGCGGGGTGTATGTGGCAAAGCTGGCTGGGCGAGGGCTTGGGCATACCGGCGGCACAATCGACAAACTGTCCGCCATACCCGGCTATCGCGCCGAGCTGAGCGGGGAAGAGTTCCGCCGTCTTGTGCGGGACAATGGTATTGCGGTGGTGGCACAAAGTGCCGACATTGCCCCTGCTGACCGCAAGCTGTACGCCCTTCGTGATGTGACTGGTACTGTTGAGTCACAGCCCCTGATTATCTCCAGCGTAATGAGCAAGAAAATCGCCGCAGGAGCGGCTTGTATCGTATTG
>WQSD01000084.1 GCA_009788105.1 Oscillospiraceae bacterium
GAAACCCCACGACCTTGACCTTTTTCATCACTCTGAGATTTGCTCCGCAAATCCATTTTATTAAAGGAAATCCACATGAAAAAACGACTATCAGCATTACTACTAACATTAGCATTCCTCATGGTGGTGCTTCTCACCTCGTGCGGAGAGGCAGCGGGCGGCAACGACCAAGTCACTCCCCCTGATATTACAACTCCATCTCTTAACCACGAGAACGAAATAGACGAACCGCCCCCACCTGTGCAACTGGACCCACCCAGACCACCCGAACCCGAACCGCCGAACCCACCCGAACCACCAAATCCGCCACCACCGGACCCAACACAACGCCGCATCGCCATCACTTTCGATGACGGTCCGTCTGTTTGGACTTCGCGGATTTTGGACAGGGTAGAGAACAGAGACGACGTTCGTCTTACCTTTTATGTAATAGGCAATCGCCTGCACAATCAAACCAATCGTGATATTCTTCTCCGTGCATACACCATGGGACACGAAATCGGCAATCACAGCTATAGCCACCGAAATTTTTCTCTTGCATCCACAACAAACGCCATACTTCGCAATGAGCTTGACCAAACAAGCAACCTGATATACGAAATCACCGGCACCCGCCCTGCCACCATGCGTCCGCCTTTTGGAGCGTTTAACCGCAACCGAAACTATGGCTATCCCGTAATTATCTGGAACATGGACCCGCAAGACTGGCGAAACACCGCCACTGTTGACCAAATTTATCAATACATTGTTGACAGAGCAACGAATGGCTCGATTTTGCTACTTCACGATATATACGAGCGAACATATCTTGCGTTTTCTCGTGCTTTGGACACTCTAACTGAACGAGGGTTTGAGTTTGTGACAGTTAGCGAGCTTTTGGGCTTGACCCCCGGCAGTCACTGGGGTTATTATTTCCGTAGCACCACCCACCGCAGATATGTCATTGCCCCTGTTTTCGACAATCAAGATTAGGTCTATCATTATCTTAATAGACTTCTATACAAAATAGTTACAAGGATACACCACTATGAACGATTTTCCACAAGATTTTGAACCGGATTTTTCTGATGACTCAGGCTTTTCCATAAAATCCACCGATGCGGTTTTTTCGGACATACCAAAAAAAAAGCGAAATTCGCTTATTAACCTGTCATTTGAATTTCTCGAAATGCTTGCCATAGCAGTTGTATTTGTAATGATATTCCTGACAGTTTTCGCACGCCACTCCCCAGTAGAGGGAAAATCAATGCAACCCACTTTATACGAATCAGATGTACTTGTCATATCCGGCTTTTTTTACACGCCCAGACGGGGGGACGTTGTTGTTATCCACGTGCCTGCTGACTTTCAAACCCCATATGTTAAGCGAGTTATAGCAATCGGCGGTGATGTGTTGGAAATTGACTTTAACGAATGGACAATACACGTAAACGGCAATTTAGTGGAAGAAGATTATATCAATCCTTTCCCACAGCAAGTCGGACACCCCATGACAAGTGGCGATTTACCAATGATAAACGGAGTTTTTCGTGGGCTTGTACCAAATGGACACATTTTTGTGTTAGGGGATAATCGAAATCACTCGTTAGATAGCCGAAACTCGAGTGTTGGATTTATAGACAACCGCTATGTTGTTGGGCGGGCGCTGTTTCGTATGTGGCCGCCGTCAAGATGGGGGGGCGTGTAATGTTTTACTATCTCCAAGGAAAATTATCATTGCCCTACCCCGGCACAGCTGTTGTTGACTGTGGCGGGGTAGGTTATCGTTTAACAGTTAGCGGTAACACATATTCCGCACTTGCGGCTTTGCCGACTGACAGCTTGGTAAAGCTGTACACCCACCTGTCTGTACGGGAAGATGCCCACGAACTCTTCGGCTTTTACCGAGAGGAAGAATTGGACGCATATCGCTTGCTTATTACTGTGTCAGGCATTGGCCCAAAGGCGGGAGTGGCGATACTTTCAACCCTCACTGTGGAGCAACTTGTGACTGCGGTGACAAGCGACGACCCCCGTGCCATTTCTGCCGCCCCGGGGGTGGGCGGGAAAACTGCCGCACGGGTGATACTTGAACTTGCAGAGAAAATCACCACCCTTGGTATTACAGCCGAAGCCGCCTCTGCCACCCCAACCGCCACCAAAAAGACAGACGAGCTTGCAGACGCACGAAACGCCCTCACCGCCCTTGGCTACTCCCGTAGCGAAGCGGTGGCGGCACTGTCCAAAGTAGACACAAAGGGACTAACCCTCGAGGAAATCGTATGGGAAGCCCTAAAGACGATGAATTAGCGAGAGCGTATGAAAAAATCAGCAAGCATATTCGGCTTTTTTGCCATACTTGGCAGCGTGGTTTTAGATATATGGTACGGTGCGTGGCGGCTGTATGTCCATTTTGGCGGCGCACCCCTGTGGCTGTATCGAATCGGAATGATTTTGGCGGTGATTTACGTCTTTTCCATGTTCAAGATCGTGTTCATATTCCAAAATAAATTTGTCACCACTATCGGCATAATCGCAGGCTACCTTGCGGTTTTTGTGCCATTTTTGACATTTTCCCTGGGGCTTGTACATATTGCCATGCTTGCCATTGATGTTTCGTTGATTTTAAGCGGATTATTCGCTGTCGCCATTGCATTTGCACTTACTTTAGTAGGCGTGGTGCTTGGCAATATGATATTCGTCCGCAAAACCGAGATAAAAATCCCAAAACTGGAGCACCAAGTTACCATAATGCAAATCTCGGACGCTCATATTGGCGTGCTGTACGGCGAAAAGCACCTGTCCAAAATCGTAAAGAAAACCAACCTTCATAATCCTGATATTGTTGTTGTAACAGGGGATTTAACCGAAACAAAAGCCGCATTAAAGCAAAAAATGTTGCGACCGCTGTCAGGGCTGAACGCTGTCGCCTATTTTGTAGAGGGAAACCACGATACCTACACAGGGCTTGATGGTGTTTTGGACGAAATCCGCAAACAAAACGTAAGGGTTTTGCACAATGAAATGGTGAAAACACACGGAATACAGCTTGTCGGGCTGGATTATCTGAAAGCTGACGAGGGTACGTATGATATGCACGCAGTGGAAAACCGCAGTACAGTCAAGTCGGTTTTGTCGAAGATGAAAATCGACCCCGCCTTGCCTGCTGTGGTGGCAATACACAACGCTACCGGAGTCGAATATGCAGAGGCGGCAGGTGTGGATTTGATGATTTCCGGGCATACCCACCGCGGGCAGGTGTTCCCCTTCACCCTGCTGACGAAAATGGCATACCATTACAACGGTGGACTGTATGATACGGGGAAAACCAAAATTTTTGTTTCCGGCGGGGCGGGCGGTGTTGTGTGCCGTATGCGCCTTGGCTCGGTGAATGAGATAAATTTGCTGAAGTTAGTGCCGGAAAATGTTGAATAAAGATGGAACGAGGTTAATTATAGCCCGCTCAAAAATAACAGGAGAACGCCATGAAACGAACAATTAAAATAGTTTGCTTTGTCCTAATTATAGTGATTTGTGGGGCTTTATTCTTTTCGTCTAATGGTTTTCGTGAAAGGGCTACTATTCGCTATCTCCGAAGAGATTCACAGCGACTGCTAACACTGTTTATCGACCGCTTGCCCGAGCAAAGCGAAGAAGAGAACTTGTTCTTGGACATGGTTTACGATTTTTTCAATTATAATTTAAGAATACGGCGTTCTGACCGTCGCCTTGTGATTACTACACAATACGATGGACCGATAACCTCACGCCACGTTCGCGATAGCGAATTAGAAAGAAATCAAATGGCAGTATTGGTTTCGCAACAACACAACAACCGAACATATACAGTAATTACTGCGACAGGTATATTTGGCGGGCATAGCTTTTGGTCAACACATTTTTTAATTGTTCAGGACGCAGACGGCAATATTGTTCATGTTTTGGATGGTGCAGGTGGTGACAGAGACCCCATGGGGCGACATGCAAACACACCAGTAGAACTGGTGCGAGTTAGAATCGGTCGCTATTATGTCATTTTCGGTAGAGCTTCTTTGGAATACTGGGATATTCACGATTTTAACACTTTGCTACTGCCCAGAGAAGAAAGTGTGCTAATTAACAACTTCGACACTATTGAATTTGGCAGGGGAGCTAATGAAGTTGCATTAAGTGTACCATTAAACGCCCTTGATGGCTTGCTCGTTATTACCCGCTACCGTCTTGACCGCTGGCGTATGCAACCATATGAGCCGGATGTTACATGGTCAAACTGGCATGGTCTAACTATAACCACATTGCCTTAACCCCCAAACTCCACACTCCACCCTCCCCGAAAGGACACCCATATGCGAATAGCAAACGGCTGGACAGACTATACTCTTCTCGACTGCTCGGACGGCGAGCGGTTGGAGAAGTGGGGTGACTTCACCCTTGTTCGCCCTGACCCACAAATAATATGGCGCGGTGTGGCAATCCACCCTGCGTGGAAAACCGCAGATGCTGTCTACCATCGCTCGGCAAAAGGGGGCGGACACTGGGAAAACATATCCCCTATCCCGGACGGATGGACAGTCGAATATCAGTCATTGGGGCTGACTTTTCGTGTTCGCCCCACCAGCTTTAAGCACACGGGGCTGTTTCCCGAACAGGCGGTAAACTGGGAATGGATGACTTCACGACTTCGGGAACGAGCCGCCCCGAAAATCCTAAACCTCTTCGCGTACACAGGCGGCGCAACTGTTGCGGCGGCAAAGGCAGGTGCGCAAGTCACCCATGTGGACGCCTCCCGTGGTATGGTGGAGCAAGCAAAAGAAAACGCCGCCTTGTCAGGGCTTGGGGATGCGCCCATTCGCTACATTGTGGACGATTGTCGCAAGTTTGTTGAGCGGGAGCTTCGCCGTGGCAACCGCTATGACGCCATCATCATGGACCCGCCCTCCTATGGGCGAGGTTCGGGAGGGCAGGTGTGGAAATTAGAGGAGGACATCTCCGACTTTATCGCCCTGTGCGCCCGGCTGTTAAGCGATACCCCTCTGTTTTTTATGGTCAACTCCTACACATCAGGGCTGTCTGCGTCGGTGATGGGATATATGCTTCACGCACTGCTTGCCCTGCCCCGTGGCGGCAAGGTGGAATGCGGGGAAATTGGCATTCCGGTAGCCCAGTCAGGAGGAGTGCTTCCCTGCGGAGCGACGGCGATATGGGAAGGCAATTAGGGCGTACCTTCTATCACGGCGGATAAAGATTTTCCGCGCTTCGCTCACGCATTATTATTTTACCAAAGGAGTACAACTATGAATCTATACGAAATCAAAGTCAAAAACCCAGAAAGCACAGAGGTTTGTATGTCTGAATATGCAGGAAAGGTACTGCTTATCGTCAACACCGCCACAGGTTGCGGCTTCACCCCCCAGTATGACGGACTGCAAGATTTGTACGAAGCCCATGGGGACAAAGGGTTCGAGATTCTCGATTTTCCGTGCAACCAATTCGCAAACCAAGCCTCCGGCACAGGGGAAGAAATCGCCGAATTTTGCACCGGACGATACGGCATCACCTTTCGCCAGTTCGAGAAAATTAAAGTAAACGGAGATGACGAAAGTCCGTTATACACCTATTTGAAAGAGCAAAAGGGCGGCATTGCAGGGAAAAGCATTAAGTGGAATTTCACGAAATTTCTTGTTGACAAAAACGGCAATGTGGTAGCCCGCTACGCTCCCACAACCAAGCCAAAAGATATTGAAAAGGACATTTTGGCACTTCTGTAATCATGAAAAATCTACCCCATCTCCTTGTAATCTGCGGCCCTACCGCCACCGGAAAAACTGCCTTTGCCATCGAAACTGCCCTGCGGGAAAACGGGGAAATCGTTTCTTGCGACAGTATGCAGGTGTATCGTGGCATGGACATTGGCACAGCCAAGGCGACTTCGAAGGAGCAAGCCGCAGTGCCACATCATATGATTGACGTTGCCAGCCCACACACAGACTTTTCCGCCGCCGCTTTTGCAAAAATGGCACTGCCCATTGTAGAGGATATTCTCGCTCGTGGTAAGCTCCCTGTTTTGTGTGGCGGGACAGGCTATTACATTGATGCCCTGCTACAAAACAACTTTGATGCCCCACCTGAAGACCCAGATTTTCGCCGCTCTCTCGAGGGTTTAACCAACGCGGAGATTCACTCTCGCCTATTAGAGTGCGACCCGAAGTCTGCACAGGAGCTTCACCCAAACAACCGTCGCCGTGTGGTGCGGGCTTTGGAAATTTTCCACGTAAGCG
>WQSD01000085.1 GCA_009788105.1 Oscillospiraceae bacterium
TTGAGGTGCTGTCCAATGCGGTGGACGAAGCCCGCGAGGGCTATGGTGACGTCATCAATATTCGTGTGTTCCGCGACCACTCCATCGAGGTGGAGGATTTTGGGCGTGGCGTTCCCCTTGGCTACAATGAGCGAGAAAAACGATACAACTGGGATTTAATCTACTGTGAACTTTATGCCGGAGGGAAATACAACAATTCAGACAGCGGGTCGTACCAGTTTTCCCTTGGTACAAACGGACTTGGGGCGTGCGCCACCCAATACAGCTCGGAGCATTTCGAGGTGTGGAGCTATGACGGGGAAAACTGCTCCAACATTCGCTTCAAAAAGGGGAAAGTGGCGTCTAAATTAGAAGTGACGCCTATCCAAGGCAAAAAGCGTACAGGCACAGTGCAACGCTGGCGTCCCGACCTTGATGTTTTCACGGACATTGCCACCCCACGAGAGTATTATCAGGATATTTTGAAGCGACAGGCAGTGGTGAATGCAGGGATAAAATTCAACTTTTACTGGGAAACAGCCGAGGGAGAGTTTGAACATGAAGAATTTTTGTATGCCCGTGGGGTAATGGACCGCATTGACGAGCTTAGCATGGGGCAGTCCCTTACCCAGCCTATCTCGTGGCAGTTCGAGGCGACAGGCCGTGACCGAGAGGACAAGCCGGAGTACCGCCTGAAAGCACAGGCGGCATTCTGCTGTTGCACCGCCGCCACCGCCATTGAATACTACCATAACTCCAGTTACCTGTCCCACGGTGGTTCGCCGGACAAAGCGACACGGAGTGCTTTTGTGTCCTCGGTGGACAAGTATCTTAAAGCCAAGGGGCTGTATAAAAAAGGCGAAAGCAAGGTGACTTTCGGGGACATTGAAGATTGTATGATTTTTATTACAAACAGCTTTTCCACCGAAACAAGCTATGAAAATCAGACGAAAAAGTCTATCACAAACAAGTTTATCGCCGACGCAATGACCGACTTTCTCAAACGGAATTTGGACATTTACTTCACCGAAAACCCAGTCGAAGCGGAAAAGTTTGCGGGGCAAGTGCTGATTAACAAGCGCAGTCGTGAGTCCAGCGAGGCAACCCGCCTTGACATTAAAAAAAAGCTGACGGGGAACATTGATATTTCCAATCGTGTGGAAAAGTTTATCTCCTGTCGCAGTAAAGACCCGGAACTGCGGGAGCTGTTTATCGTGGAGGGGGACAGCGCAAAAACCTCGTGTAAGCACGGCAGAAACGCCGAGTTTCAGGCGGTTATCCCTGTTCGTGGCAAGACCTTGAACTGTATGAAAAGCACATATGACAAGATTTTCAAGAACGAGATTATTACTGACCTGCTGAAAGTTATCGGTTGTGGCGTAGAAATATCGGGCAAAGTCAAGGGAAATGTGGCATCTTTCGATTACGATTCTTTGCGGTGGAACAAGATTATCATCTGCACCGACGCTGACGAGGACGGATTTCAGATTCGCACCTTGTTGCTGACTATGTTTTATCGCTTGCTACCAACCCTGTTAGAGCGTGGGCGGGTATATATTGCCGAGTCGCCGTTGTACGAAATTGTGACAAAAGATGGCTCGCTGTATGCCTTTGACGAGCGGGAGAAAGTAGAGATTCTCGCCGGACTTGAGGGGCAGAAATATACTTTGCTCCGTTCAAAAGGCTTGGCGCAGAACAATGCGGACATGATGTGGGAAACCACCATGAATCCTGCTACCCGCCGTTTGATTAAAATCATGCCCACCGAAGCCCAAGCGACTGTGGAGATGTTCGACACCCTGCTTGGAGATAACATCGTTGCCCGCCGTGACTTTATTGCAGAGCATGGTAGCAGGTATATTGCAGAGGCGGACGTGTAGGGAACGGGCGGAAGGGCAATGAAGAATTAAGAATGAAGAATTAAAAATGAAAAATGAAGAATTACGGTAAATTTGCTACGCAAATTATTTATTGGATAAGGCTCGTATAAGTGTGGAGGGTTAGGAGTGGAGAGTGGAGTTAAGGGCAAAACACCTGCAGAACTTGTAGGGGTCGACGCCCTCGGCGACCCGCCCGAATGGGGCAGACAAAACACCCATCTTGCGACAAGGACAGTCGCAATCCACCCTCTTTGAAAAAGAGGGCAAAGGTCAAGGGCGCACCGTACCCGTAGTCGCCACCGCCCTCGATCGTCCGTTCAATTGATACAACCAAAACCATGTAGGGGCGGGGTTCACCCGCCCGCAACAAACAATCTGCACCCAACACACGGACGGCAGGTTGCCGTCCCTACAGGTCAACAACACCCACACCGTACCCGTAGGGAAAATCTTGTGTCCCAATACCCTAAAAAGGCGATACAACACAAAAGAAAAAGCCAAGACACGTTTGTCTTGGCTTAGAGCGTGTCGACACAAACTGAAAAAGGCGAGATTTTGGCTATTTTTTCGCCACTCGTCGTTGTTCGTCGGTAAAATATTCCCGATATTCGCCCTCCTCACGCCTAGATTGGCGAAAAAGCATCTCAAAATTCGCTCTTTTTACTTTGTGTCGACGCGCTCTATGATATAATTTTACTCTGCCTTCTTGCTCTTGGTTACAAAGAACACAATACCACCAATGATAATCACAGTGGCAACACCGATTACAACAAAGATAATAGGGTCAATTCCGTCGCCCTCTTCGTCATTTTCGTCATTTTCGTTCTGCTCTTCGTTTTGGTCTTCGTTTTGGTCTTCGTTCTGCTCTTCGTTTTGGTCTTGGTTGCCAGGGTCATTTACAGGAACTTCCGGTTCGTAAGGAACTTCCGGCTCATCTGGAGTGTTCCCCAGCACACATTCGCACTCATCACAGTCAGCGTCGCAAACTGCATAATCATCACACTCGCAGGCAAATGGCTCGAAAACCGGAATTAACCTTCCCAAAGATGCAAATGTATTTGGTTGATGGGGCGCACCATCTTGCCATGGGCGATGGTCTGTTTCGGTGATAACAAAACGTATGTAACGAACAGACAAAGTTTCGGCAAAAGCAATTATGGATTCTACTGGGTCAAGAGAAACGCCCTCGTCAGTACCTGTGGCTGTTCCTTCGATTGTGTACACAGTTGTCCAACCCTCGCCGTTGACGGGCAGTATGTCTTCGTCTGCTTCTCCGCCTGGCCATTCATCACCTGTAGCCGTGTGAACTTGAATGTATGCATCAATAATGCGTCCGTTGAAATCTTGACGAGTCATTAGCTCAAGCCCTGTTAGGTTGAAAACCATACCCAAGTCAATTTCTAAAATAGCTGGGGTTTCGGGAGTAATACCACCTACAGGAACAACTCCGTCTTCAAAGTCTGCTGGTCGCCAAGAAGTGTGCCAAATTGCACTGTCGCCTATATAATCATACCAGAACACGTTCTCTGGTGGGGCGACTGGTTGGTGGGGCATATTTCCGCGAGCACGAGCATTATCAATTAGATAATCGTGAATATTTGCACTTGCCGAAACAGCACCAATTGCTACAAACAAAAATACAGCAACCAAACCAAGTGATAGAAACTTTTTGGTTTTTTTCATTGTAAAACTCCTTATAATTTTTGTGAGCGTTTGCTCTTATCATAAATAATATCATACTTTTCTTTTTTTGTCAATGCTTTCAAAAAATTTTTCACTTTTATTTCACTTTTTCACTTTTCGCACTTTTCGCATATGACTAATTTCACCTACTTCGACAACCCACATCACACCACCCAAGTCGCCACCGAACTACTTCGTAGTGGCAAACGGGTGGAAACAAAAATCTCCCTATCTCCCAACATCGGGGGATTTTGTTGCTTTTTCAGCGAAAGTATGGTATAATGTACTCATAATACGAGGAACACAAGGAGCAATCCCATGAAAATACTAAACTACAAAGACATCACAGATGCCGATGTGCTTATTTCAAACATTGAGTTTGACGACGGCATTACCGCGCAGGTGTCCGCCATGCTGAAAGCCGTAAAAGAGGGCGGGGACAAGGCTTTGCTTGACTATTACTCGAAGAAATTCGGGCGAGTGGTGGACACTCTTGAGGTCACAGCCGATGAGATTGCCTCCGCATGGGAGGCAGTTGACCCTGCCCTGGTGGAGTCCATGAAGTTGGCGTCAAAAAACATAGAGGAGTACCACGCCCACCAGCTCCGCAGTGACTTTTCCATGAAGCGGGATGGGGTCATTCTTGGGCAAAAGTACACCCCCATGGCACGTGCAGGGCTGTATGTGCCGGGCGGCACAGCGCCCCTTCCCTCCTCCGTCTTGATGAACGCAATCCCCGCCAAAATCGCAGGGGTGGGCGAGATTATCATGGCGACTCCCTCCGGCAAAGACGGCACAGTCGCCCCTGCCATCTTGGTGGCGGCGCAAATTGCGGGGGTGCATCGCATCTTCAAAGTTGCAGGGGCGAATGCCATTGCCGCAATGGCTTTTGGCACCGAAACCATTCCCCAAGTGGACGTTATCGCAGGCCCCGGGAACATTTACGTCACTGTGGCGAAAAAGTTAGTGTACGGCATTGTGGGCATTGATATGTTAGCTGGACCAAGCGAGATTTTGATTATCGCTGACGCAAGTGCTAACCCTCGTCATGTTGCCGCCGATTTTCTGTCACAAGCAGAGCATGACACTCTGTCCACCGCGATATTGCTCACCACCAGCGAGAATTTGGCGAAGGCGGTTGCGAAAGAAATCGAGGTTCAGCTGGACAACCTGCCCCGAAGTGAGATTGCACGAAAATCGGTGGCGGACAACGGAAAAACCATTATCACCGAAACTATCGAAGAAGCGGTGGAGCTGTCCAACAAAATCGCTCCCGAACACCTTGAATTGTGCGTAGACGACCCCTTTGCCCTGCTCCCATTGGTGAAAAATGCGGGCAGTATCTTCATGGGGAACAACACTCCGGAGGCGGCAGGCGACTATTTCGCAGGAACGAATCACGTACTGCCCACCTCTGGCACGGCGAGGTTCTCGTCTCCCCTTTCGGTGGACGTTTTCGTGAAGAAATCCTCCTACCTATACTACACTCCCGAAGCCCTGAAAGTCGAAGGCCCGCACATTGTGCGCTTTGCGGAAGAGGAGCAACTCGACGCCCATGCGAACAGCGTGAGGTTTAGGTTGGGAGAATAACCCACACCCTGTAGGGGCGACCCTCGCGGTCGCCCGCCCCATTTCGCATCGCACCCGTAGGGCGTGACCCCGCATCAAGTGCGGGGCAGGCTTTCCCGGCACGCCGTGAAACGATACAAGCAAAACACCCGTCTTGCGACAAGGGCAGTCGCAATCCACCCTCTTTGAAAAAGAGGGCTTGGGTGCGGTGCGAACTTGTTCGTGTATTTTCGTGGAGCTTCGTGGTTAAATGCCCTTGAGCTTAGCCCTCTTTTGGGGAGAGGGTGGACCCAACGAAGTGAGTGACGGGTGTTTTCAGTCGAACACAGCCCGCCCATACAAGGCAACGATACCCTCCCCCCACCTACCCAAAATAACGCTCAAAAGGAAACCCCATGAAAAAAACATTATTCAAAGCCACAAACACCCATCGTGCCAATCTCCATTGCCACACCACCGTGTCCGACGGCAGGAAAACGCCGGAGGAAACCAAAGAAATGTACGCCCGCCAAGGGTACGGCATTGTGGCGTTCACCGACCACAACAAAATGGTGGCACACCACGAGCTAAGCGACGAAAATTTCCTTGCTATCACCGCCCTCGAGGTTGACCGCAGTGGCACAGGGGGCAAAACGTACCACATTAACCTGTACGCCACCCGCGAGGACATGGTGGACACTCCGCCCCTTATGCGGATGGATTACAGCGACAAGTCAGCCATTAACGCCTACCTTGCCGAGCGGGTAGCAGAGGGCTATCTTGCCTGCTATAATCACCCATCTTGGTCAATGCAGGACTTTACCGACTATGCCAACTTGGAAAATCTGTGGGGCATGGAAATTGCCAATTTCAACTGCGACACCGAGGGGCTGTACGGCATATCTCCGCAAATTTATGACGAAATGTTGCGGAATAATGGAGCGTTGTTTTGCGTTGGCACAGACGACAACCACAACGCCGCACCAAAGGATGACTCTTTCGGTGCGTGGACTGTTGTCAACTCTCCTGATTTGCGATACGAAAGCGTGATAAAATCACTGAAAGATGGCGATTTTTACGCCAGTACCGGACCGGAAATTCACGAGATTACCATCGAGGATGATATTGTCACTATCAAATGCTCTCCATG
>WQSD01000086.1 GCA_009788105.1 Oscillospiraceae bacterium
AAGCATTTGGTGCAAGCGGAAGTTTTTTGGCGATAATATGCCGATCCTCTCCTTCGTAATAAACGATTTCTCCTATGTGGGCGGCCATTACATCTAACAGCAATTCAGACCCAAATTCCGGTGCGAATTGCATAAAGTTTTGTGCAGAAAAATAAACTCCGTATGGAACCGGATTGTAAAAGCGATGGTCACTATATGTGTTAAGAATATCATCAAAATCATCGCCGGCTTTAACACGAGAAAGAAGTTCTGCCGCCAGCAAGTTTCGCTGGTCACGCTCTTCAGGGAGAATGGGAATTAGGGTGTAGCCGCCGCCTACTGTATCACGAACAGGGCGACCGTCATCGTCAAGCAATGTTTTGTAGCTCAGGTCAATAGTAATAAAGTTAAAATGGTGGAACTGACTTGTGAAAAACGCATTTACTTCACTATCTGTAAGGTTTTCGGGGGAATACCTTTCCATAATATAACCAAGAGCAATGTTTGCTTGCTCTTGCATTATAAGAAATTGGCGAAAACGGTTTATTGTGATGCCGTAATTGTCTAACAATGCGCGGTTTAATGCACTTCTGTCTGCACCAAAATGAACTGACATAATCAACTGTTCAATGAAATTGTCGATATGTGCAATTGACTGTGGCGAAAGGCGAAGGTTGTAGTGTCCAAAAAGATAATTACCCACAAGCAGCTCTTTGGCAATTCGAAGTGTTTCTTCCTCGATTTGGCGGGCAACCTCGCGTCCGACAGCACTTTCCCAAAATGCCGTGGTATCTTGCACATCAGCAAAGCTGACGATAAAGTGATTTTTTATATGTGCCATCCAAAAGTTATACATATCTGCGTGAATTTGTGTGTCACCCAAGGATAGTACCACCTCGCCACGAGAACAACCCACAAACAAGAACGTGGCAAATATCAATATAATCACCACAAGGAACAGAGAAGTAAACTTTTTCATTTTCATAATACACACCAAGCACGAGGAGAAAGCCAGCACTGCAAAGTGCAAAACTTTTTGTTTTCTCGCACATTCTTTCTTTACTCAAAATCATGTCCGTTCAGGCTCATTTCCACCCACTCCCCGCGGGAAATAAGCACATTTCGTGGCTTTTGCCCTTCGGGCGGGCTGACAATGCCCATACGCTCCATGCGGTCAATGAGTTTGGCGGCACGCCCATAGCCCAGCCCTAATCGTCGCTGAATAAGGGAAGTGGAAATTTTCCCCGACTCGATAGCAAGCTCGATTGCTTGCTTTAGCATTGGGTCGCTTTCGCCGTCGCCATCCTCGTCATCAATGGGCAGTCCGCCTTTCTTCTTGCCAAAGTCAAGCTGACCTGTCACTTCTTCAATCTGACTACTGGCAAGCTCGTCATATTCTGCCTCGCCGCATTGTGCCACAATGTGGTCAACCACAGCCTCTACCTCGCCGTCTGACACAAACGCACCCTGCACCCGCTCCGGCTTTGGGTGTCCCACCGGGGCAAGCAGCATATCTCCCCGCCCAATGAGCTTTTCCGCGCCCCCAATGTCAATAATAGTGCGGGAGTCCACTTGGCTGGACACCGAGAAGGCAACACGTGACGGCACATTCGCCTTAATCAGTCCTGTGATAACATCCACCGAGGGGCGTTGTGTGCCGATAATCAGGTGCATTCCTGCGGCACGCCCCTTTTGGGCAATGCGGCAAATGCTTTCCTCCACCGAGTCGCGGGCAGTCATCATCAGGTCGGCAAGCTCGTCAATGACAATCACAAGCTGGGGCATAAATTCTCGCTCTGGGTCGCTTGCGGTAGCCTTGTTATAGCTGAAAATGTCACGGACTTTCAGCTCTTCTATCATGCTGTAGCGGTTTTCCATTTCCTGCACCGCCCACGCAAGTGCGCCCGCCGCCTTTTTGGTGTTGCTTACCACCGGAACGATAAGGTGCGGCAGTTTGGTGTACACATTCAGCTCCACCTTTTTCGGGTCAATCATTATCATTTTCACTTCTTTAGGGCTTGCCTTGTACAGCAATGACATAATAAGGCAGTTCAGGCACACCGACTTACCACTGCCTGTTGTTCCCGCAATAAGCAGGTGGGGCATTTTCGCCAAGTCCAAAATAACCGGCTCGCCTGAAACATCTTTGCCGAATGCGGCGGTAAGTTTTGCCCCCGACTCACGAAATTCTTCATTGTCAATCAGCTCACGCAGATGCACCGTTTCACGGATAGAATTCGGCACTTCGATGCCAATATACGGCTTATCAGGGATTGGGGCTTCGATACGTATCCCTGCGGTTGCCAAGGCAAGGGATATATCGTCGATTAAGTTTGCCACCGAACGCACTTTGACACCTGCGTCAGGAGCCATTTCGTACCGTGTAACTGTTGGACCATGGGAAACATTCATAACTCGTGCCTTTACACGGAATGTGGCAAGAGTTTCTTCCAAAGTTTTTGCCTTTTGTTTCGCTTCAATCTCTTTTTCCCTTTGGTTGTTTTGATTTTCCCCTTTTATAAGCAAGTTCACTGGAGGCAAAACATATTCAGGGGCAGGCACAAAGTCATCATAGGGTGAGTTTGGCGCGGATTCCGGCATGAATACACGGCGGGAAATGGCAATGGCGTCCTCTTCCCCGTTGGCAGGCTCACCTATGTCCAAGGTTGCGCCGGTGTCGCCCACATCAAGGCTAAATGGCGAGGTTCGCCCAAGTCCTGCACCTGCGGCGGCCGCTCCGCCTACAACAATAGCAGGAGCGACATCATTTGTGCCGTCTTGCGGTGCGTCATCTTCCAGAAACACACGGCGGAGCACGCTTTTGCCCTCCTCATGCTCCCCTTTGCGGTCAAGATTGTCGTGTACACTGCCACTTTCGGCGTCACCCAGCTTGGTGATGGCGGGCTGGTCGGTGTAGTCTGCCTCCCCTCCCCCTGCCTCCCCTTGGGCATTAGGGTACAGCTCGTCAATAGAATCATGGGGATTGCCACTCGGAGAGTCGATTGGAATGTCAACATTCCGCACCACGGGAGGAGGTGGGGCGGCAGCCTTTTTCGCCGCTTGCTCCGCATCATAAGCACGGCGATATTCACGATTTTCTTCACGGCGTTCCCGTCCGTTTTCGTGGCGGGATTTTATTTTTGCCACAGCCCAGCTAAAGGCGTCGGTCGGCATGATTTTGAAAACAAGCAGTCCGGAGATAATCAGCCCCGGGACAACCACCACAAGGGATGCCCAGCGGAGGGCAAGGAAAATCAACCCACCTAAAAGTCCGCCGATGATTCCACCGCCACGAAGCTCGTTTCGTCCGCTGGTGTAAAGCTGTGCAGGGCTCCACAGGGAACGCAAAGTTTCCCCGTCATATTGTGCGGGGACGAAAGTATATGACACAACTGCCAGTAGGCAGACGAAAATCACCGAGTTGATGACACGCAGATGCACCCGCCGTGCCTCCTGGTCGCCACGCCAAAACACCGCCGCAAGTGCCAGCACCAACGGCACGGCAAAAGCAGCGTGGGAAAGCAGCCCTGTCAGCAGTCCACGGACGCCCCTGCCAACAAATCCGCTGGTGTCGGGGGCGATTAAGCACCATGCGATAAACACAGCAAGAATGCCCAAAACAAAGGGGGCAATGTTGCTCCACACGCTTGGTTGGCTACTTTTTTTCTTTGATTTTCCGCCACCCTTTTTAGGCGGCGACTTCTTTTTTTCTGCCATAAATTCTCCGTGATTATTATTCTACCCTCAAAAGCCACTCCCCTTGGGAGTTGATGATGCCGAGCCTTCTGCCGTCGCGTTCAGTTACCCAAAACAAGTCATGTGTGGCGTGTTCTACAGGATGCAGTAGAATATGGTCGGTCAAAAACTGCTCAAGCGGGTGTTCTATTATATCTCCACGCCAGTCAATGGCAATTGCCGAAGTGCCGAGGATATAGCCGCAAGCGCCCAGTATATAATCGACGATTGTTTGCACTTGCAAAACAATAGCATTTTTTGAAACAAATATAGGCATAGAAATAAATAATTGTTCAGGGTTGTCAATGTGTTCTTTTACAATACAATCAAAATACAGTCTTTTCCATTCGCCATTTTCAATATAAAATAAATTTTCAAATTTTAGACTATCCACTTCTGAAATGTCAACCGTTAAGCCTGTAACTGCATCCCAAAGTGCATTTATTTGCATAGTTACAATATCTAAATACGCAACAAAAATATCACCTGTTGTAATTTCACGAAATGTAATCAATGAGCCAAAATCTGTTTCAAAAACAAGATTACCGCCACTATCAAACAATCGATAAGGCAAAAGAAAATTATGTGCGTTGCTTCTCGTTATAAACAAACTGCCAACACTTTCGAGATTTTGAAAATTTGACAAATGAGTTTTCGGCTCTTCGTTAGAAAAATTCATGTTCCAATCAATAAATCGAACAGACAGTCTTTGCCCTCGCATAGAAGCACTAAACACCCCTTGATATGGAAGAAACACGTGCGCTTGCCACGGATATGGAAAATCTCGTGAGGTATCACTTACATAGCACCAGTAAAATCCCCGTACAAAAGAATTGTTTCCATCTTGCGTATATTCGACACCCAAGAACAATCTGTTGCTATAAACAAAGTTTATCCCATCCATCGGCGCGAACACAAATTCTCCAGTTTCAACACACCAAATGCCAACTTGTTCAAGGGAGTTGTTCTGATACCAACCTTGAAACGGCGACTGTAGCCCGACACCCCAAACAATCCAAAAGCGTCCATCTGCTGCAGGTTCAATCCGCCGTGCGGTGAATGGCAATTCGCTAACATTGCCATATAAATCATACTGTACAACCACTTCATTCCGCCATGCCAGTATGCTCAAAACATGGCCGAATCTGTCTGTGATGGTTTGGGTGCGGTCGTATCTCGGCTGGGTGATAACCTCGCCAATGTCGTTCACCAAGCCTTGTAGGAAGTACGGTATAAGTCTGCCGTCATACGCAGATGGGAGATGAGCAAACGGCTGTGGCGCAGGGAATGGGAACAACATCGCCCCACCCTGCTCGGGAACGATAATAGCACCCTGGCGTGGGGGCTGGGCAGGGGCGGGGGCAGGCAAGGCGAATGTTGGGCGAGGGTAGGCGGCGAGAGGGTCGTGTTCGGGTTGTGTATCGCGACAAACACATATATTAGGATTGCACCGTTCTCCTCCGCAAGGAGCTGGACATTCGCAGTCGCACCAACCACAAACAGGGCAGTTAGTGTTTCCATGCCAATAGTCTTCATTATAATCTTCGTTTTCGGGCAAATAAGACTCGTTCCCCTCGTCACCGCACCCTGCAAGAAGGGCGAACAACATGAGTATGGCAATGGTTAGGGTGGCAAGTTTTTTCATGGGTTGCTCCTTGGCGCGGTGAATTTCGTATTCTGGACTTATTTTATCATAAAAAGGCTTGAACTTCGGATTTTTGCAGGGCGATTCACTCGTCCACAAAAATCCGATGTGAAAGCTGTGGATACACAATACCTTACAGACATTTTATCATATTTTCGCTGTCTTGTCAATCCTGTTGCCCATCTTCCCGCCCGCATCCGCAATATTTTTGCATATACAACCCCATTTCTCGTGCCAGTCGCTGACCCTGGCGGAAAAGAGGGCGAAAATCGCGGTACAAAAAAGCAGAATACTTCTCCCCCAGTTCCCTAATCAAGTCATGATTTTGGTATGGGCTGACAAGCAGGGTGGTGGTGAAAGCGTCATATCCTCGCACCGGCACAAAGCCCGCCGTTTCATCAAGTCGAGCGGCGTAGCAATCACGGCAATCCTTTGGCAGAGCAAGGCTTGTGCCTCTTTCGTATACAGTAACTTTCTCGGCTTTCGCCAGCTTATGCAGCCCCTCTCGACGGCGGGCATGCTCCTCTTCGGGGGCGATATTTGGGTTATGCCAAAAAAAGGTGACATTCATGCCCTCTTCTCGCAAGGCGTTCAAGGGGGCAATGGCGCAGGGAGCACAGCAAGCGTGGAGCAGTATTTTCATGTTAATTGCCTTTCTGTAAGGGCTGGTGGGGCTGGCAAACTCCGCTATGCAGGTGTCGCCTCCTACCATAAATCAATTTACGTAAGCAAATTCCAGAGTGAAGGAAAAGTCTTTTTGTCTTGGGGCGTTGCCCCAAACCCCACCAGAAAACTTGCCCGCTCACGCACTCCGGTTGCCTGTTTGCTGGCAAAGCCAGCAATGCCGCAACCTTCGGCGCTC
>WQSD01000087.1 GCA_009788105.1 Oscillospiraceae bacterium
CACGGGAGGGGAATAAGGTCAAGGGCGCACCGCACCCAAGCCCTCTTTTTCAAAGAGGGTGGCACGAACGAAGTGAGTGACGGGTGTTTTTGGACGACCAACGCCCCTATAGGGCAACAACACCCACGCACCGCACCCGCCATTAATCCCCTTCCGAAGGCGGAAGGGGTGGATTGCGACCGCCCTTGTCGCAAGACGGGGTAGGTGTGATATGCAGGGTGCAGACTACACATAAATCCACTGTTTCGCACCTCCCCCCGCCTGCGGCGTACCCCTTCCCAAGGAAGGGGATTAAGGTCAAGGTCAAAACACCCACCCCAAACACCACCTCCACCCCAAAAACCCATCGCAAACAACAAGGAGTGCCTATGGCAAAACACATATTCATAACCGGCGGAGTTGTATCCGGCCTTGGCAAAGGTATTACCGCCGCCTCCCTTGGGCGACTGCTAAAGGAGCGAGGATTCAAGGTTGCCGCGCAAAAACTTGACCCATATATGAACATTGACCCGGGTACAATGTCCCCATTTCAGCACGGGGAAGTGTTTGTCACCGACGACGGAGCCGAAACCGACCTTGACCTTGGGCATTACGAGCGATTTATGGACGAAAACGCATGCAAGTACAGCAACCTGACCGCCGGGCAAGTGTATCTGAATGTGTTGGAGCGGGAACGATTTGGGGGATATGGAGGCAAAACGGTGCAGGTTATCCCTCACGTCACCGAAGAAATCAAAAAATTTATTTATGCAGGCGGCGAGAACTGCGATATTCTTATTACCGAAATTGGCGGCACAGTAGGAGACATTGAATGTCAGCCATTTTTGGAAGCCATCAGGCAAATCTCTCTTGAAAGCCCCAAATGCCTGTTTGTCCACCTTACCCTTGTACCCTACCTTGAATGTTCAGGGGAGCATAAGTCCAAACCCACCCAACATTCGGTGAAAGAGCTTCGCTCGATGGGCATTTCTCCAAATATTATCGTCGCACGTGCCGACCAACCGCTGGGCTATGGCATTGCGGATAAAATATCTCTGTTTTGCAATGTGCCAACTGACTGTGTGATTGAAAATATTACTGCGTCATCCCTGTACGAAGTGCCGCTGCTTTTGCACGAAAAAGGACTTGATGCAGTTGTAGTACGGGAGCTTGGACTTGACCCCACCCCGCCAGATTTAACGGAGTGGCAAGGGATGGTGGACAGCATTTCTGCACGAAATCAGACAGCCACTATTGCAATCGTTGGCAAATATGTAAAACTTCACGATGCATACCTGTCGGTAATCGAAAGTTTGCACCACGCAGGGTTTGTCGCAGGGTGTAAAATTAACATTCGGTGGGTTGACAGCGAACAGCTTACCACGGACAGCATTGACGCAACACTTGAGGGCATAGACGGAATGATTGTCCCCGGTGGGTTCGGGGAGCGTGGAGTGGAGGGAAAGATTTTGGCGTGTCGATACGCACGTGAGAATAACATTCCATTCTTGGGGATTTGCCTTGGAATGCAAGTTGCGGTTATTGAGTATGCACGCCATGTTGCGGGGCTTGAAGGTGCAAACTCTGCGGAGTTTGACGAAAGTTCCCCCCATAAAGTCATCGACATTATGCCCGACCAAGTGGGCATGGTGAACAGCGGCGGCACAATGCGATTGGGGGCGTATCCGTGTACCATAAAGTCGGGTAGCCTGTTGCACAAATTGTACGGCGAAACAAGCATTTCGGAACGGCATCGCCACCGATTTGAGTGCAACAATGAGTATCGTGACGCTTTATCGGCAAGCGGACTGTTAATTTGCGGCACTTCGCCGGATGATAGGTTAGTGGAAGCCGTGGAAATACCCGAACACAAATTTTTCGTTGCGGCACAGTTCCATCCGGAGTTCAAAAGCCGACCAAACAAGCCACACCCCATGTTTAAGGGGCTGGTGGAGGCGGCGCAAGGAACGGAGTAGCCGAAACATTGTGTAGGGGCGGCAACCTGCCGTCCACAATGTTAAATCTACACCCAGCCACCCCGTCTTGCGGAAAATCACCGCAATCCACCCCTCCGCAGAGGGGAAGAAGGACGAGGGCATTTACCACCCCGCATCAAGTGCGGGGCAGGCTGACACGAAAATGCACGAAAAACAGACCGCACGGTTCTGTAAATCCCCTTCCGCAGGCGGAAGGGGACGCTGTGCGAATAGCACATCCCAGCGTGGGAGCGACTGCGACCCGGGGGCAGTCGGCGACTTTCCGACCGACGGGGTAGGTGTGAAATGTGCGATACGCACCGACACCCCCCATCTTCCACCCGTCATCCCGTAAAATTTGCGCCCTTTGCAAATTTATACGGGACCCCCTCACCTAACGCATTCGCTTTGAGGTATTGCCCGCCCCGTCTTGGCGGAACACAACGAAATCCAGCCCCCTCCCTCACGAGGGAGGCTTGGGTGCGGCGGCACAGCTACAACTACACGCAATAAAACGAGGTTATCAATGATAAAAATTATTGACTACAAAGCGGGTAACGCACCCAGCGTGATGCACGCTATCCGACATCTTGGACACAGTGCGGATTTTGCCCGCTCTGCCGCCGACCTTGAGGGGGCAACCCACATTATCCTCCCCGGCGTGGGCAGTGCAGGCGCAACCATGAACTCTCTGCGGGAGCTTGATTTGCTTGCCCCCCTCCAGTCTGCTGTATTAGAGCAAGGGGTGCTGTTTTTGGGGATTTGCGTGGGAATGCAGGTGCTGTTTCAGCACAGCGAGGAAGAGGACACCCCCTGCCTTGGATGGCTTGAGGGTAAGGTGGTGAAGTTTGACCGAGGGCAGGTGCGTGTGCCGCAAATGGGCTGGAACAAGGTGGATTTTGTAAAACCAACCCCATGCACGCCAAAATCTGATGATTACTTCTACTTTGTCAACTCCTATTACGCCAAGCCAACTGACGGCGAAAACATATGGGGGCAAACAGATTACAACGGCACTTTTGCCTCTGCCGTACAAAAAGGCAATGTTTACGGCACACAATTTCATGTTGAAAAATCAGGAAAAGCAGGGCTTGCGTTGCTCGAGAGGTTTATATGCTTACAAAAAGACTAATTGCTTGCTTTGATATAATCGGCGGGCGAGTTACAAAAGCAGTGCAGTTTCAGGATAATATCGACGTTGCTCCCGCCGACGAACTTGCGGAAAAAATGTACAATGCGGATGTTGACGAACTGATTTTTTACGACGTTACCGCAAGCGCCGAAAAGCGACCAATTGACATTGAAACGGTGCGGCGGGTGGCGTCACGCGTGTTTATCCCTTTCACTGTGGGGGGAGGCATTAAAACCCTTGACGATATGTACATGGCACTTAAAGCAGGGGCGGAAAAGGTGAGCATTGACTCGATGGCGGTGCGAAATCCGCAGATAATCTCGGAGGGAGCGAAGGCATTCGGGTCACAATGTGTTGTGCTGTCCACCCAAGTTAAGCGGGTGGGGAAATCAGCCGACTTTCCCAGCGGCTACGAGGTGTATATTGACGGAGCAAGGCTTGCTACCGGCATGGACGCGGTGGAGTGGATTAAGCGGGGTGAGGACTTGGGGGCAGGGGAGATTTGCCTTAACAGCATTGACTGCGACGGCACGCTGGCGGGCTATGATATACAGCTTATGCAGCTTGCGGAAGCCGTGCTGTCCGTGCCGCTTATTGCCTCCGGCGGGGCAGGGAAGCCGGAGCATTTATCCGACTTGTTCACCCAAACAGACGCAGGGGCGGCAATTATCAGCAGTATGCTGTACTCACCACGGATGAGCAGAAATTATACTGTTGCGGAGATTAAAAAATATTTGACAGAACATAACATACCAATTAGACCGGGAGGGTCACATGAAAATTAACGAAAACTATTCAAAACTGCAAGACAGCTATTTATTCTCGACAATTGCAAAGAAAGTTGGGGAATATACTGCGGCTAACCCAAATAATCAGGTGATACGATTAGGGATAGGGGATGTCACCCGTCCGCTGCCCCCCTCTGTAGTGGGGGCGATGCAAAAGGCTGTTGGCGAAATGGGTACTGCCGAAACATTTCGGGGCTATGGAGAAGAGCAAGGGTACGACTTTTTACGCAATGCTGTTCGGGATTATTACACAGCGAAATCGGTTATACTTGATGGAAACGAGATTTTTATCAGCGATGGTGCAAAAAGCGACTTGGGCAACATACTTGATATATTTTCACAAGAGAACACCGTTCTAATTCCTAACCCGGTATACCCGGTGTATTTAGACACGAACATTATGCGTGGAAGCAAGGTAGTTTATATTCATGGCAATCGTGACAATAACTTTCTGCCCATGCCGGAGGACGGCGTTGCCGCTGATATAATTTATCTTTGCTCGCCAAATAATCCTACCGGGGCGGTATACAATCGTGACCAGCTGAAAAAATGGGTTGACTATGCGCTTGAGCAAAATGCGGTGATACTATTTGACTCTGCATACGAAACCTTTATCCGAGATGAAAGTCTGCCAACCAGTATCTATCAGATTGAGGGGGCAAGGCACTGTGCTATCGAGTTTTGTTCGTTGTCAAAAACAGCAGGCTTTACCGGCACACGCTGTGGTTACACAGTTGTCCCCCAAGAGCTTACCCACGGGGGTGTTTCACTAAACAAGTTATGGCTTCGCCGCCAAACAACAAAGTTTAACGGAGTTCCGTATATTGTCCAGCGTGGGGCAGAGGCGGTGTTTACGCCGCAGGGGATGAGGGAGTGCCGTGAAAATATTGATTATTATATGGCGAATGCGGCTGTTATCGCAGGCACCCTTGACCAGCTTGGTATTTGGTATGTAGGGGGAGAGAATGCCCCATATATATGGCTACAGTGCCCCGGGGGGCTTGGCTCGTGGGAGTTTTTCGACTTCCTGCTTGAGAACGCAGGTGTTGTAGGCACACCGGGAGCGGGCTTTGGCACAAATGGCGAAGGATTTTTCCGTCTGACAGCATTCGGCAACAGGGAAAACATAGTGACAGCAATGGAAAAAATCAAGAAGATATTGTGAGGAAATGATGGTACAAATCAATGACAAGCTAATTTCATATTTAGAGGAGCTATCCTGTCTAACCCTGACAGAGGCTGAAAAACAGCGGGTGTCCGACGACTTGGAGAAGATTCTTGGGGGAATGGGCAAGCTGAACGAGCTTGAAACAGGCGACACCGACCAGCACAACACCGCCCACGAGAATGTTATGCGAGATGACGTTGTCCGCCCGTCCCTTGAGCGTGAGCTTATATTAAAAAATGCGCCAAACAGAAACGAGAAAATGTTTGTCGCACCAAAAACAGTTGAATAGAGGAGAATTAACCATGAGCAAAAAAATAGTATTAGCATATTCAGGAGGGTTAGACACAACAGTGATAATCCCTTGGCTAAAAGAAAATTATGAAGGCTGTGAAATCATTGCCTGTTGTGTTGATGTTGGGCAATGTGGCGACTACAAAGAGCTTGAGGACAAGGCAATTGCCATTGGTGCTGACAAAGTAATGGTGATAAACGCCCGTGAGGAGTTTGTCACCGACTATCTGTACCCTATGGTTAAGGCAAACGCCGTTTATGAGGGCAAGTATCTTCTTGGCACTTCTGTGGCGCGCCCCCTTATTGCAAAGAAGTTTGTGGACATTGCCCTTGCCGAGGGAGCGGACGCCATTTGCCATGGCGCAACCGGGAAAGGGAACGACCAAATACGGTTTGAACTGACCATCAAGGCCTTTGCACCATGGCTGAATATTATCGCCCCATGGCGTATTTGGGATATAAAATCCCGCGAAGATGCAATGGAATTTTTGGCACAGCGTGGGCTTCCTGTACCAATGAAAAAGGAAGAGAGCTACAGCCGTGACGAGAATCTTTGGCATTTAAGCCACGAAGGATTGGAGCTTGAAGACCCGACACAAGAGCCGAACTACAGAAAGCTGTTGCAACTTTCTGTCCCCCCGGAGGACGCCCCCGACACGCCAGAATATGTAGAAATTCAGTTTGAGCAGGGCATTCCTGTGTTACTGAACGGAAAGTCGCTTTCCCCTGCCCAGCTGATAAGTGAGCTTAACAAAATCGGCGGCAGAAATGGTGTTGGCATTGCGGACATTGTGGAAAATCGGGTGGTGGGTATGAAATCTCGCGGAGTGTACGAAACCCCCGGCGGCACGGTACTGTACGCCGCTCACCGTGAG
>WQSD01000088.1 GCA_009788105.1 Oscillospiraceae bacterium
CCCAACCAAGGTTGACCGCTCTGCCGCCTATGCCGCCCGCTATATCGCCAAGAACATTGTTGCCGCCGAGCTTGCGGAGCGTTGCGAGGTACAGCTTGCCTATGCTATCGGGGTTGCCCGCCCTGTGTCGGTGATGATTGACACTTTCGGCACAGGCAAGGTTAGCGAAGAGAAGATTTCTGCCGCTGTGAACAGCCTTGTTGACCTGCGCCCTGCCGCAATTATCGAGAGGTTCGACCTACGCAAGCCCATCTACTACAACCTCGCCGCCTATGGCCACATGGGACGAGAGGAGCTTGGGCTGAAGTTCGAGGAGCGGGACTTGGTACCTTTGTTGTTGAAAACTATTTAGGTCAAAAGAAAGGTCCAGACCTTGGGCTTTCAGCCCAAGCAAACTTTTTGTGACTATTATTGCTCTGATGAAAAAGAGGGAAACAGTTTTGCCTCTAACACAAAATCCCCCTTGTATAAGGGGGATTTTTGATTGACAGCGAGGTCAAGGTCGTGGGACGCCGTCCCACACCCTGCCGCTTTTTGAAAAAAGCGGGCAAAAACTTTTTTCGCGAAAGCATGAAATGCTTTTGTACTAAAGTTTTTGAGGTTCTTAGGAACTTTTTTCAAAAAGTTCCTAAGTGGGGTTTGGGGCAACGCCCCAAGGTGTTTTTCCCAAGGTGTTTCAGAAGTTTTACTCAACGTCTACAGCATTTGCATAATCTCCCAATGCACCGCCATTACTTGCTGATGAGCCGTCGTTATAAACGCTCTATCCAATTGAACAGCCGCATGAATGCTTCTCATTTCCTCTAACGCAGTGGTGAATTCTTGGTGCATTCGTGCCACTTCTGCCCCTACACCGCTACAAGTGTTACGGGCAACGTCCTGTGCCGCTTGCTCGGCTATACGAGCCGACTCCTCAGCTGCTTTGGCAGAGGCAACGGCTTGGTTCATGCGGTCAAGCACTTGCTGCATTTCGTTTGGCGTAGGCGTAAAAAATGGGCTGATAACATTCCCCGTAGGCAGCACTTTTGCAAAGCCCGGGATAGTAATCAACACTTGGTCCTCTTTTATCCCGGACAAAACATACTCATACACTCCCGCCTGTCGCATGATTTCCGGTGGTACGGTGACACAATCCGTGCTGTCAAGCAGAATGTGTATAGGTTCGCCATTTTGCACAAAAAAAGATATGCGGCGAAACAAATCTTTCCATTGCTTGTTAAAATTAAATTTCAGCCGTAAGCCGTTGCTTTGCTCTGTACCAACGTCAACAGTAGCAGGAACAAGCACATGCTTTTTTACATCAATATTCTTTTGCATTTATTTTACCTCGGTAAATTTTTTTCTTCCCCTGTGGTGATTATAAACTAAGAGCGGTGCAATATCAATAGTAAAAGGTGTGAAAGTTTCCCCATAATTATTTTACTTTTTAATGTCAGCCACGGAAAGGCTTGTGTATAGCCAACTGGATTAAATTGGTTGTTGCGTATTTTGTATAAATGTGCTATAATTTTATAGGCATTTTTAGTCACCTAAACATTTTTGCAGATATTTGTATTTTTTGTGAATAATTTGTTGCCAATTGAAGATAATAAGTCCTGTAAACAACCAGGCATTGTCTAAACGCCAATGTCTTATACAAACCGAAAGGATTACCACAACTTATGAAAGCAACAGGAATTGTAAGACGCATCGACGAGCTTGGTCGCGTAGTTATTCCAAAAGAAATTCGTCGCACTATGCGCATTCGCGAGGGCGACCCTCTTGAAATTTACACAGACCGCGAAGGTGAAGTAATTTTCAAAAAATATTCACCAATTGGAGAACTGGCTAATTTTGCAACACTTTATGCTGACTCTCTAAGCAAGACTTGCGACATGATGGTTATCGTTTGTGACCGTGATGCAGTTATTGCCGTGGGCGGACTGCCCGAAAAAGATTATCTTGACAAGCGTATTTCTTCGCAAGCCGAAGAAGCCATGGTTGGGCGCAAACTTTTCACCTATCGCCCAGATGCCAATTTTGAAATGACCGCCGAGGTAACAGGATACTTTGTGTCCTGCTTAATGCCTATTGTTGTAAACGGCGATATTCACGGATGCGTTGCAAGCGTTTTCCCTGCTGCTGAAAAAGGATCTCGTTCGGTTTCAGAAACCGAGTCGAAGCTGATTCAAACTGCGGCTTCTTTTCTTGGCACCCAATTAGACTAACGCGCCCACTTTAGTCTTTAGTTTTTTCTCCTTCCTTTGACCGCCACCTATTGTTGCATAGGTGGTGGTTGTTTTTCGTTCCACAATGTTCCACGTGGAACAGTCAGGTTTTGTCTTTCTTGATTGTTCCACGTGGAACATTGTGTGAAATCGTAGAAAATGTCGAAATGCGGTTGACAAGGTCGGGCAATGTGTGGTATAATAAAGTCCAAGAAAAACCCAAGAGGACAGAATAAATCATGGCAAAAATCATATCATTCGCAAATCAAAAGGGCGGCATAGGCAAAACCACGTCCGCAATAAACATCGCCGCAAGCGTTGCAAAAAAAGGGCACAAGGTGCTGCTTTGCGACTGCGACCCCCAGGGGAATACCACAAGCGGAGTTGGCATAAATAAAAAGGGGCTGCACACCAGCACCTATGACCTGCTGTTGGGCAGATGCGACTTGACTTCTGTGGCGGTTAAGACCACTTTCGAGAACCTGTGGATTCTTCCCGCCAACATCAACCTTGCAGGGGCAGAGTTTGAGCTTGTTTCGCTTGAGGATCGTGCATTTCGCTTGAAGAATGCCCTTGAGGCCATTCGTTCTTTTTTTGATTATATCTTTATTGACTGTCCGCCGTCCCTGGGAGTTCTGACCTTGAACGCCCTTGCCGCTTCGGACGGAGTTGTCATTCCCATGCAATGTGAATATTTCGCCCTTGAGGGTTTGACTCAACTAATGAACACCATTAAGCGGACACGGGAGCTTTACAACAAAAATCTTGACATTACCGGCATAGTCATCACCATGTACAACGGCAAGTTGAACTTGACTGACCAAGTCATGTCCGAGTTGAAGAAATATTACGCCGATAAAATCTTCGCTTCCCCTGTTCCGCGGGGAGTGCGGCTGTCCGAGGCCCCCAGTTACGGAATGCCTATCTCCTACTACGACCACAACTCTAAGGGTAGCGTGGCTTACGACGAAATCGCCGCTGAACTGATTGAGCGAGTGGGGTAGGGTCAAAGGAAAGGTCAAAAGCAAGGTCAAGGACGACAGAAACTTGCCCGCTCACGCACTTCGGCAACCTGCCTTTTGGCATAGCCAGTCATGCCGTTGCCTTCGGCGCTCACAAGGGCTTTGAAAAAAGTTTCCGCCACCTTCAAAAACTTTATTGCGGTTTGCATTCGCTCTAATTGCCATCACAAAAATATCAAAAGTTTTTGTTCCAACTTTTTTCAAAAAGTTGGTCGGGTGTGGGCGGACAGCCCACGATCTTCATTAAAAACTTTAATTAAAAAATCAAGGAAAACAAATGTCAACACAACGCAAAAACGCACTTGGGCGAGGATTGGACTCTATCTTCGCCGACAACAGCGGCACAGCTGATGCCGGACGGTTGATGGTTCGCCTGTCCGACATCCAACCTCGTGCCGACCAACCACGAAAAGTATTCGACCAAGAAGCACTCTCCCAATTAGCAGAGTCAATCGCCGCGCAGGGGCTGATTCAGCCGGTAATCGTGCGAGAGGCGCAGGGCGGATTTTACGAAATCATCGCAGGGGAGCGGAGGTGGCGCGCCAGCAAGATGGCGGGGCTGTCCGAAATCCCTGTGGTTGTCCTCACCGCCGACGACCGCAAGAGTGCAGAGATGGCGCTGGTAGAAAACATTCAGCGTCAGGACCTGAACCCCATTGAGGAGGCGGGAGCGTACCGCGCCTTAATGGAAGAGTACTCCCTTACCCAGGAGCAACTATCTGCCCAGGTGGGGAAAAGCCGTAGTGCGGTGGCGAACTCTCTCCGCTTGCTTGACCTGCCGGACGACACCCTTGCTTTGGTAGGCGGCGGGCGGCTGTCCTCCGGTCACGCAAAGGTGCTGCTTTCCCTTGCCGACCGAGAAATGATACATATCCTTGCCCACAAAACAATCGACAGCGGGCTGTCTGTTCGTGAATTAGAGGGGCTTGTTCGCCAAGCTAACCGAGATTTTAGCAAAAGAGACGAAGACGGCGACGGCGAGGAATCCGCCCCCCCAATTGCTGTAGACTACAACGCCGAGCTTGAAAGTGCGCTTACTGAAAAGCTGGGGCGGCGTGTTTGCATTAAAAAAAGCGGCACGTCACGGAAGCTGGAGCTTTATTTTTCTGACGACCGTGACCTTGAGCAAATAATTTCCGCTCTTTGTGGCGAGAATATACTTGATTAAGGCAATGGACAATTGACAATTGTCAATTGTCAATTAAGGTCAAGGACACAGGTCAAGGACATCAGAAACTTTTTGAAAAAAGTTTCCGACACCTTCAAAAACTTTGGTAAAAACCATGAAATACTTTTGTACCAAAGTTTTTGGGGTTCTTAGCAGTGGGGTTTGGGGCAACGCCCCAAAACAAAAAAGACTTGATTTGCGTTAGCAAATCTACATCAATTCTTCATTTTTAATTCTTCATTCTTAATTTTCTTTAACCCCCCATTCATTCCCACGCAACAACCCTACATTATAATTATACTGGAGATAACTATTGTGATAGACATAAGATACATTCGAGAAAACCAAGCCGAGGCGGTGGCTCGCTATGCCGCAAAGGGGCATGACCTTGCCGCCCCTATCGCTGACATCCTTCGCCTTGACGAACAGCGGATTGCCGCCGCCAGCCGTGTGGACACCATGCGTGCCGAGCGGAACGCAAAAAGCAAACTTGTCCCCCAACTCAAAGCCAAGGGGGAGGACGCAACCGCTCTTCTCGCCGAAATGAAAGCTCTTGCTGACCAAATCAAGGTGGAAGAGGATAAGTCGGGAGAGGTGGAGGAGCAGCTTACCGCTCTTCTTGTTGCCCTGCCGAATTTGCCCGACCCAGACCTTGCCCCGGGTGGCAAAGAGGCAAACGAAACCCTTTATTCCTATGGCGAGCCGACCTCGTTTAGCTTCACCCCGAAAGACCATGTGGAGCTTTGCACCAGCCTTGGGCTTATCGACTATGACCGCGGCACAAAGCTGGCGGGCAGTGGATTCGTGGTGTACAGCGGCATGGGCGCGCGGTTAGAATTGGCTCTGCTGAACTATTTCATCGACTTCCACCTGCAAAACGGCTATGAGCTGACCCTTGTACCTCACCTGCTGTCCTACGAATGCGGTTTTGCCAGTGGGCAATTCCCCAAGTTTGAAGATGACGTGTTTTGGGTGTCACGCAAAGAAGAGGACACCAGCGGACACCGCAGATTTTTGCTTCCCACAAGCGAAACCGCCCTTGTTTCTCTCCATCGTGACGAGATTTTGGACGCCACCGACCTGCCGCGCAAGTACGTGAGCTACACTCCCTGCTTCCGTGTGGAGGCAGGGAACTATCGTGCCGAGGAGCGTGGCACAATGCGCGGACATCAGTTCAACAAGGTAGAGCTTGTCCAGTACACCGCCCCTGAGCAGTCGGACGAGGCGTTCGCACAGTTAGTAAACAGCGCCGAAACCCTTGTGAAAAACCTTGGACTGCACTTCCGCACAGTCAAACTTGCGGCAGGTGACTGCTCGGACGCAATGGCTCGCACCTATGACATTGAAATTTTCATCCCCTCAATGGGGGGCTATAAAGAGGTCAGCTCGGTGTCAAACTCTCGCGATTACCAAGCCCGCCGCGGCATGACCCGCTTCCGCCGTGAACCGGGAGCAAAACCGGAGTACGTTCACACCTTAAACGCTTCCGGGCTTGCCACCAGCCGCATTTTCCCTGCCCTTGTGGAGCAATACCAACAGGCAGACGGGAGTATTGCGGTGCCACAGGTGTTGCAGAAATACCTTGGGCTGGAACGGTTGGGAGGATAGCGAGGGGGCACCACACCCCCCGTCAGACTCTTGGGGCGTTGCCCCAAACCCCACTTAGGAACTTGCCCGCTCACGCACTACGGTTGCCTGTTTGACGGCTGTGGAATTATCCTGAGCCTGCTCGGCGGCA
>WQSD01000089.1 GCA_009788105.1 Oscillospiraceae bacterium
TGGCATGAAGCCCCTAACGAAAAAGCAGGCGTAAATTGACGAAAATGGCTTTATGCGACAGAAACAGCTCCATCTCAAATGGGCAACTATCGGGTACTTCCCGAATAGGTGCGTTGGTTGAGTTTGCAATTTTATCTCGTCCTCACTCGCTTTCCAAAGACGGATTAACAGCGGTACAGAGCGAAATTTCCATTCAATTTCGTGTCAAGATATATATGCACTTACGGACGGGTGAACCGCCCGCGGACAACAGTTCCCTTTCACCTAAGATGCTTCGTGCCAATCATGCTTCAAGTCTGTTATTTTTTCGCCTTACGGGGAAATGAATTCCCCGCGGACAACAGTTCCCTTTCGTCTAAGATTTTTCGTGGTCAATCATGCTTCAAGTCTGTTATTTTTTCGCCTTACGGGGAAATGAATTCCCCTTCATGGCGAAAAAATAACAGCTTTCAGCACATTAAAATACGTGAGTTCGCAACATCCTCACGATAAACAAAACTAAGGAGAGGGAGTGCCAATGCACCCCACAAACACAAATGAATACCATCAGAAGAAAAACGATTTTCATCGCCCAAGCAGGAATTATCGCCGCACTTTATGTAGTGCTGACAATGCTTTCAGACGCATTCGGCTTGGCGGGAACAAACCTCGTTCAGTTCCGCCTGTCCGAAATCCTTGTCATACTTCCCTTTTTCACCCCTGCGGCGATACCAGGGTTGTTCATCGGCTGTTTGATAGCCAACCTCATCAAGTCCGCCCACCCATTAGAGCTATTTGGTGCGTTTGCCACCCTTGCGGCGGCGCTGTGGACGTATGCGTTTACCATCGCTCCCCTGACCAAACCTATCGCCAAGTGGCTTGCCCCATGGCCGGCGGTGATTTTTAACGCGGCTATCATGCCTTTCGTCATCAGAAACGCTTATGGGGTGCAGGGGAGCATTCCTCTTCTCGCCGGAGCGGTAGCTTTGGGGCAGATAGCCATGTGCGTGGTAGGAGGATACATCCTCCTATTTGCCCTTGAAAAACGGAAAAATGCCATCTTTGGGCAATTATAAATTGCGGTTATTGGTTTATAATAAGCAATAAACCAACGTAAACACCTAAAAGGAACAAAGCTATGTGCGGAATTGTCGGTTTTACAGGTAAATACGAGAATAATGAAGAAATCATCACCGCAATGTTGAAGCGTATTCAGCACCGTGGTCCGGACGGCCATGGGATTTACAAAGACGACAACTTTACCCTTGGGCACCTGCGACTTTCTCTTATCGACTCTATTGGCGGGCACCAGCCCTTACACTCGGCTGACGGCAAGTATGTTGTTGCCTTTAACGGCATGATATATAACCATGCTGAACTTCGTGAAAAGCTGACTGCGCTTGGTCACGCATTCGCGACCCAATGCGACACCGAAGTGCTTTTGCACATGTACGTGGAGTATGGTGCGGATATGTTGAACCAGCTTCGCGGTCCATTTGCATTTGTGATATATAACAACGAAAACGGCAAAATCTTCGGTGCTCGTGATTTTTTTGGCATCAAGCCTTTTTTCTATTTCCTTGATGGCGACAATATTGCTTTCGCCTCTGAAATCAAAGCCTTTATGGCTCACCCTGCCTTTGCTCCAAAGCTGAATACAACTGCATTTGAGCAATATCTCACTTTCAACTATTCTGCACTTCCCGAAACATTTTTCTGCGGTGTTTTTCGCTTGTTGCCTGGGCATAGTTTTACATTTGATGGGGGCAAAATGGAAATCGCACGCTATTTCACCCCAACTTTCGCTCCGAAAGAAGTACCCTTAGAGGATTCGATTTCCGCAATTGAGAAAAGCGTTGCGGAATCGGTAAAACTGCATATGCAGGGAGAGTATGAAATTGGCTCATTCTTGTCAAGTGGAGTTGACAGTAGCTACCTTTCCGCTACTTCGGGAGTAAAAAAGACCATCACAGTTGGTTTTGAAAGCGAAAAATTTAACGAAACAAACTACGCCAAAGAGCTATCTGACCAGCTTGGCATTGAAAACATCAGTCGCACAATTACTGCGGAGGACTATTGGAACGCCCTGCCAAAGGCAATGTATCACATGGACGAGCCACTGGGAGATGCCTCGGCTATTGGCTTTTTTCTTGCAAGCGAAGAGGCGGCAAAACACGTGAAAATCGCCTTGTCCGGGGAAGGAGCAGACGAATTTTTCTGCGGATATGGGGTGTACCGTAACCCCTTCCCTCTTGGCAAAATGAAATTGCTCCCATTTCCTGTTCGTAGGCTGATACGCAACATTCTTTTGCGACTGCCCTTTGGCTTTAGAGGGGCGAATTATCTAATCCGTTCAGGGGAGCATTTGGAAGAGAAATACATTGGATTAACAAGTTTTTTCACATTCAAAGAACGTAATCGCATTTTGCGTAATCCTACAGCAAGGGTTTCGCCTGCACAGCTTGTGCGCCCCCTGTATGACCAGTCAAAGGGACTTGATGACTTGACCCGAATGCAAAATCTTGACGTGCAAATGTGGTTGCCGGGAGATATTTTAGTGGTAGCTGACCGCATGAGCATGGCACACTCCCTTGAAACGCGCACACCTTTGATGGACATGGCGGTGTTCGAGGCTGGGGCTTCCCTTCCCCCGGAACACAAAGTGAAAGGTCGCACAACCAAAGCTGCTTTTAGGTTGGCGGCGGCACGACATCTGCCTGAAGAATGGTTTAACAAAGAAAAACTTGGCTTTCCTGTTCCCTTTTCTCGTTGGTTGCAAGAAGAAAAATATTATTCCATGGTGCGTGAAGCCTTTATGCAAGAGGGTGGCGGCATGGAACATTTCAAGCGCAAACCCCTTTTGGAGATGCTGGACAAGCATAAATCCGGCAAGCGAGATTTCAGCAAGAAAATTTGGTGCGTGTACGCTTTTCTTGTGTGGCATAAGCAATACTTCTCGGAAGAGAACAACCGAAAGGATGCGTGAGATTTTCCCTCGCGCGTGGTGCGAAGCATGAGCATAGTACAAAACTACGATGACTTTGTTGCCCGTTTGCTACAGGCTGGCTTTTCCATGGGTGGTGGCAATGATGATGGAATTTTCGCCGTGGTAAATTGGGGTTGGAACGCCATTCCTCCCGCCGAAACAAAAGTGGCATGGCACACAGAAAATCCCGAACTTGACCCGTGGGAGTGGCGTGTCCGTGTGCTTGTAGAACGAGAGGATATTGCCTATGCCAAGCTGTTTTTCGGCAAAAGTGGGTTCATCACCAAAGAGTGGTATACCAATTTTCTTGCGGCAAGGCGTGATGGAGTGGCATTCGAGGATGCTTATGATGACGGCACAATCAGCCACACGGCAAAGCGGATATATGATGTAGTTATCGAGTATGGGGTGTTGCCTGTTCATGATATAAAGGTGCTTGGCGGTTTCCCGAAAGAGAAAGAGTTTAAGTCCCAGTTTGACAAAGCTCTGACTGAACTGCAAATGAAGATGTATCTGACCATGTGCAGTACCGAGCGAAAATGCTCTCGCAAAGGTTTGGAGCACGGGTGGCCATCAACGGTTTTTTGCACAGTGGACAGCTTTTTCGGTGAAGAAGTTATACAGCAAGCGGCAAAACTTGGGCAAACCCAAGCCGCAGACGCAATTCGCAAGCAAATCCTACGACTTAACCCTAACGCGAACGACAAGAAAATAAAAAAATTTATTTTCGGGTGAACCCTGTTTCGTTAATAATTTGGCAATATAATAATGGTATTATTATATTTGAAGAAACATACAGAGGTATCCATATGAAAAAAACTATTTTAAGTATATCGGTAGTGCTGATGCTTGCTATGTTTGCGTTCTTTTTTATGGGATGTGATGGTAGTATCGACAATGGTGGCAACGGCAATGGCGGCAGTAACAACGGCGGCTCTGCCAACGGCAATGGCGACACAAATCCTCCTATCGTACAGGTGAACACGACTATTGTCTTGTCAGGCAATACTGTTGAAATCAACGGCGATGGTGCGGTTTTCGAGAACAGACGCCTGACCATTACTCGCCCAGGAGTGTACAATATAAGCGGCACATTAGATAACGGGCAAATCATCGTTGATGTTGCGCGAGAACACCGCGTCGAGCTAATCATGACAAATGTTACAATCACTTGTCTTGACTCTGCTGTGATTCATGCGAAGGATACCGACCGACTGATTATCACAATTCCTGAGGGTACAACAACCACCTTTACCGACGCAACCCACTACACCTTCCCGCAAGGTGGCGACAGACCGCACTCTGCCATTTACAGCAGACGTTCTGTGACTATTCGTGGCGGTGGTACGCTTTATGTGAACGCCAACTTCCGCAACGGCATATGGTCACGTGGTTCTGTTCGCATACAACACAGCACAGTGAATGTTACCGCTCCTCACAACGGCATTCGTGGGCGTAACAGTGTAAGAATTACCGACTCTACTTTTAATATTACTGCCGGCAACGACGCTATTCGTGTCACAAGAGAAAACGATCCGGAGCGTGGTTTTGTGCGAATCGAAAACTCTGCTGGCAGAATTAGTGCCGGAGATGACGGTATTCAAGCCACAACCGATGTGAACATTAGCGGCTCAAGTGTTTATGTAGCTGCTCGCGGATGGTTTGTTGTTGCACCCGGTCAAGAAAACATTCAAGAAGGTAATTTGATTCTAAATTAGGAGCAAAGGCATGAAAATCCATGAATCTACCGAAAACTATCTCGAAACGATTTATATGCTGACCCTGCGGGGAAATCCTATTCGGTCGGTGGACATTGCAAACGAGTTAGGTTTTTCGCGTCCAAGTGTTAGCGTTGCCATGAAAAAACTTCGTACCGAGGGGCATATTGCTTCTGACGCCAATGGATTTATAATTCTTACCGACAGCGGCAATGCTATTGCCATTGCAATGCACGAACGGCATGTAATACTTTCCCAGTGGCTTATTGAACTTGGGGTTGACCCTAAAATTGCAGTAAACGATGCTTGCAAAATCGAGCATATAATGAGCGAACAAAGTTTTAGTGCAATCAAAGAACATATTAAAAAGTTATAACAAAAGATGAACACTCGATATTTTAAGCGAGTGTTTTATTTTATGGGAAGTCAAAAAACAGCATTTATAAAACAGTCATCTTGAAACACGAAAAGCCTTGCATAGCAAGGCTTTTCGTGTGGCTCCTCAGACTGGGCTCGAACCAGTGACAACCCGGTTAACAGCCGGGTGCTCTACCAACTGAGCTACTGAGGAATAAACAGACAATGCATAATTCACGGGTCATAATTCATAGTGCAAGTGTAGCCTGAATTATGCATCATGAATTATGCATTGTCTTTGTGTTGGCACCGACCTATTTTCCCGGACCGTCTCCAGTCAAGTATTTTCGGCACGGAACAGCTTAACTACCGTGTTCGGAATGGGAACGGGTGGACCCTGTTCGTTAAAGACACCAACTATATCACTCGCCAAATACAGCGAAATGAACATTTTTTAGACTGCTCAGCAACCTTAAAAAACTGAATAGACAACAGAAACGAAACGTTTTTACAAAACTCGTAACTTTGTGTTTAGCAAGTAGAAATCATTGATTTCCGCTCACATTTCAAATTTGCTCTTTTGGACAAATGAATTGCCCAACCGCAAATTTTCAACGCTTACTAAAACACAGAAGTTCAAGCCCTCGGGCTATTAGTATCGGTCAGCTAAATACATTACTGTACTTACACCTCCGACCTATCAAACTTGTAGTCTTCAAGAGCCCTTACCTTCTTTCGAAGTGGGATATCTAATCTTGAGGCATGTTTCACGCTTATATGCTTTCAGCGTTTATCACTCCCGCACGCGGCTACCCAGCTATGCCCTTGGCAGAACAACTGGTGCACCGGAGGTGCGTCCAACCCGGTCCTCTCGTACTAAGGTCAGCCCCCCTCAAATATCCAACGCCCACGACAGATAGGGACCGAACTGTCTCACGACGTTCTGAACCCAGCTCGCGTACCACTTTAATCGGCGGACAGCCGAACCCTTGGAAG
>WQSD01000090.1 GCA_009788105.1 Oscillospiraceae bacterium
CCCCCGCCGCCATATTTATCACAGGTATGTTCGGGAATATCATGGCTCGTCCGCTACTCCGCTTGATGAAAATCAAAGAACCGGTGGCAAAAGGGCTTGCTTGCGGCACTTCTGCCCATGTGATGGGAACTGTGAAAGCCTATGAAATGGGCGAAGTTGAGGGTGCTGTCGCCGGACTTGCGGTTGCTGTGACCGGAATTATGACAGTAATTGCGGCATACTTCTTTGTATTGATATATCCTTTAGCGTAGCAGGAACAAAATATCATATACGATGATGCCATCCCTAAAACACCTTGGAGCGTTGCCCCAAACCCCAATTAAGAACTTGCCCTTTTTCTTCAAATTAAATCCCCCGAAGTTGGGGGATTTTTGATTGTCGATAAAGGTCAAGGTCGTGCGCTGTGCGCCCACACCGCACAAGTTTTGCCCGCTCACGTATTTCGGCGACCTGCTGGACGGGTGAACCGCCCATACTGTCACCTTCAGCGCTCACAAGGGCTTGTAAAAAACTTGACTAAAAACTTTTTATTGAAATTGTTGTCCTGTAGGGGGCACGCATTGCGCGTCCGAAAACACCCGTCACTCACTTCGTTCTTGCCACCCTCTCCCCAAAAGAGGGCTTGGGTGCGGTGCGATAGAGGAGGCGGGCGACCGCAAGAGTCGCCCTTACACAGCGTTTTGGTTTTGCCCTTGCCCTTAACTCCACTCTTCACACTCCACTCTCCACACTCCACTCTCCACTCTCCTACAGGTTATAATCCTGCACAACCTCGTGGGCAAAGTCTAATCGTTTAAGCAATTTTGTTCGCAAGGCGGCGAAATCCGACGTACCACGATTCCGTGGATATGACATTGGCACATCCACAATTTCGGCAATGCGTCCCGGGCGTGGGGACATAACGACAATGCGGTTGCTCATGTAAACTGCCTCGTCCACGTCATGTGTAATCATTACCATGGTGTTGCCACGCGCTTGCCAAAGGCGAATAATCTCGTCCTGCAAGGTCATTCGTGTAAAGCTGTCTAACGCGCCCAAAGGCTCGTCAAGCAAAAGCACATCGGGGGACACCGCAAGGGAGCGGATAACCGCCGCCCGTTGCCGCATTCCTCCTGACAACTGATGGGGATACGAGTTAGCAAATTCCGTAAGTCCCACAGTATCAAGCAGGGTGTCTATTGTATCCCCGTGCTTTCCATATCGCCCGGAGGATTTTAGTGCAAACACAATGTTTTTTCGCACGGTTAGCCATGGAAACAAGGTGTGCTCTTGGAACACAAGACCTCTGTCAGGGCTTGTGCCGCGGATTTCTTTGCCGTCACACAAAACTTCGCCATCAGTGGGCATTTCAAGCCCTGCAATGGTGCGTAGCAGAGTGGATTTTCCACAGCCACTTGTACCCACAACAGACACAAACTCCCCTGATTTAATAGAAAGACTTAGATTTTCAATTACGCAAAGGGATTCTGCCATATCTGTACGAGCATAAGTTTTGTTTAAGTTTTTTATCTCAATAGTTCCTTTCACACTCACCCCTCCTTCCAACGCAGAACACGGCGTTTTATTAAATCAAGTACAGCGTTTACTGCAAAGAATGTAACTGCGATAATTACCACCGCACCATACATTGCGGCAAAGTCTGCCCAGCCGCGCTGCCAGTTTATGTACCAACCCAGCCCAGCCTCTACTCCCATCATTTCCGCAATCAACAAAGCGGTGCAGGCAATGGACATTCCCTGTGTCAGCCCTCCAAAGATAGAGGGCATTGACGCAGGAATGGCAACTTTGAAAATCATTCCAAGTTTTGAAACCCCAAAGGTGTTCGCCGCTTCAAATGTGCTTTTTGGCACGCTTAAAACCCCATTCATGGTGGTGGCTGTCACAGGATACCATACTGCAAGAGCTATCAAAAACACCGCTCCGGCAAACAGACTGGTGGCAAGCACCAAAATTATTGGCAACCATGTTACAGAGGGAACAGAGCCAAACAGCTTTGTCAGCGGTTGCACCCAATAGCGAACTTTCGCAGACCACCCGGCGGCAACCCCGGTTAAAATCCCTAACCCCACCCCAATGGCATACCCTGTGAACAACAGCCGCAGGGAGTGTCCAAGGGAGGTGAGGAGTATTGCTCGGTCACGAATTATGGCGTTCAAAATTGCGTCCGGCCATGGCACAAAAGGTTGTGGCAAAGCTCCGGTTTTCAGGGTTGCGTAGTCGTAAGCCAGCAATAACAAGAATACAACGGCAAAAAGCGGCGCACTCTTTCGCAAGCGGTCGTTTGCCTTTTTAGAGAAAATTGCGGCAATGTTCCACAGACCAAGCAGGAGTGCAAAGAACCCCACAAACCACACCCACACATTTGTGGGTGCATTTTGGTCGAGCGGCGTAAACTCCCGAAAATTCGGCACAAAAACGTATTGCAAAATTACCAATATGGAAATAACCAGCGGTAACAAGCAAATTATACGATTTTTCATACACCCTCCTTAAACGCAACAATGTTCATCGGTAGGTGGTGTGTCATCAGGGCAAGCAGCAACCCCTCCGCAGGCATTGCCACCACAGCAGACCGGTCGCACTACATAGGGTACTTCGGCTAAAAATCTTACTTGCCCTGCCGCAATGTGAGAATCAAAATTCGGGCGTTGCACAGAGAAATTAGGACTGCCGGTGTCCCCAAGAGGATGCCACACCTGCTCCCGAACAAAATCAGGGTCGAGCGCGGGATTGATAACTCCCATGGCTTGAAATTCGTGTATTGAGGTGATAAGGGTTTGCTCTGTAAGGTCGTGTGGCATACCCCAACGCCAGTTACCCATAAGGTTCACAATATAATCAACATCAACGCCTGCGGAAACATAACCATGCTCAACCATCAATTCGACGGCGGAGCGTCTGTTTTCCTCGCTTTGGTCAATCCATCTCGAGGCTCTGTAAACTGCACGAGTAAGCCGTAGGGCAGTTTCGGGATTTTGGTCAATGAACGCACCTGTCATGCCTAATACACAGCAGTTGTCATCGACGAAATCTTCATCGTCAAGTGAGCGAATGACACGCAACAAGCCCTCGTCTACAAAGCGTTGCCCAACTTGGTCGGGAATCACCGCAACTTGAACATCGCCATTTTGCAGGGCAATCACAGCTTCGGCGGCAGGAAAGTCGCGGAAGGACAAATCCCCTGGTGTTAGTCCCGCACGATAAGCAAAACGCAGGGCAATATTGTGAAACGCTCCGCCAATTGCACCGCTGACAGCAATATTTTGCCCACTTTCAAGCTGGGTAATAGCTGAATCGGCAAGCACAAAGGCAGAGGCACAGCCGGTGTGCAATCCTAATGTAAAGCGAATATCAATGCCCTGTGTCACAGGCACAAACCAACCGGCAAGCATTCCTGCCACAGTGTCGATGTGCCCTGCTGCCAATGCGTCACGAGAGCTTACAAGGTCTCCTGTCACCACGATTTCGGTGTCAAGCCCTTCCTCGGCGAAAAAGCCCATCAAATGTGCCAGGGGAATTGCGGCTTGGCACAGTCCGCCCTCAAACCCAAGGCGAATTGTCCGTGTGCCACCTGCCTCTTCTTCAAACACTCCGGGAGTGCCACCTCCGTCGTTTCCTCCAAAGCAAGCGACTAAAGCACCTGCCATCATCGCAATTACAAGACCCAATGGGATTAGTTTTTTTACGATTTTAGACATATTTAATGCCCTCCTTTTTAATAACATACTTATGATATATGTTTAGTATGTTATTATGATACCACATTAAATTCGTCTTGTCAATAGCTTTTTCATATTTCACATATATTTTTCATATGAGATATAATAGAACCACTTGATAATAGTAACAAAATTTGCGTAAAACATATCGCTTAAACGTTGCTATTATCAAGTGGTTGTTCGCTAAAATTTACCCGCCCATCATCAGTTCCCTTGCTGTTTCCAGCATGGCGGGGGTGATGTCAATGCCCCCAAGGATTCGCGCAAGTTCCTCTATCCGCTCGGTTTGCGTTAGGGGCAGGGCTTGTACGGTTGTGCGACCGCCATTTTCCGCTTTGCTTATGCGAATGTGGGCGTTGGCGCACCCTGCAAGCTGGGCAGAGTGAGTGACGCAGAACACCTGGGTATGCTCACCCGACTCCCGCAGTTTAATGCCGATTTTCTGCGAGGTTTTCCCGGAAATTCCAGTGTCAATTTCGTCAAAAATTAGGGTTGGCGTTCCCTCTCGTCCTGCAAGTGCCGCCTTTAGGGAAAGCATAATTCGTGACAGCTCACCGCCGGAGGCGGTTTTCGCTAATGGGCGAAGCTCCTCCCCTGCGTTGGCGGAAAGCAGGAACTGCACTCGGTCCGCTCCACTTGCGGCAAGCTCCCCAAGGGGGGAGATTTCGGTGACAAATCGCACTTTGCCAAGGTCGAGGTACGCAAGCTGTTCTGCCACGACTTTGTCAAGCTGAGCGGCGGATTTTTGCCGCTGTGCAGTTAGCCGCTGTGCGATTTTTGTTGCCGAACCAGTAAGAACTTCCAGTTCGACGGCACACTTCTCCAACAATTCTTCGGAAGAGTCTATCTCCTCTAATTTTTCCTTTGCCTCAGCAAGAAAGGCGAAGATTTCGTCCTCGGTTGCCCCGTATTTGCCCTGCAAGCGGGCAAGGGCGGCAAGACGGGACTCGATTTTGTTCAGCTGGGCGGCAGGGTCGGCGATTTCCTCCCCTGCACAATCCCGTGCGGCGTGGGCAATGTCAATAAGCGTGGACTGTATTTCCTCAAGTTGTGCCACAAACTCTGCCGACTGGGGAAGTTCTTCTCCAAGCCCGCCAAGTGCAGTCATTGCAATGTCAATCAGGTTGGCGGCAGAGCTGCCTTTCGAGTTGGAATACAGGGCGCGGTACACAGTTCGTGACTGTTTGGCGATTTTTTCGTAGTTCTGAATGCGGCGTTTTTCTGCAAGCAGGGCATCTTCTTCCCCTCGCTTTAGCTTCGCACCCTCAATGTCGCTGATTTGGAAGGCAAGCATTTCCCGCAGACGCTGCTTTTCCCGCTGGTCTCCCGACAACCGCTCCATACGAGCCTTTACCTCGCCAAGACGGCGGTATGCGGCGGCGTACTCCTCTAAAATGGGGGCAATGTCGGCGTATCGGTCGAGAATATCTCCGTGACCGTCAGACAGCAACATTCGGGTGGTGTCGTGCTGTCCGTGAATAGCCACAAGAATGCTCCCTGCTGCTTTTAGCATGGCAAGCGGCACACTTGTGCCGCCTATGCGACACACTCCCCGCCCCTCGGTGTCGATGGTGCGAAGCAGGTGAAGCTCTCCGTTTTCGTCCACACTTACCCCCGCCTCGGCAAGGGCATTTTGGGTGTCCGCCGAAAGCCCGGAAAACATTGCGGACACAGTGGCACTGCTTTCTCCTGTGCGGATAAGCTCTCGCGACACCCGCGCGCCCAAGAGGAGCTTGATAGAGTCGATGATGATACTCTTCCCTGCACCTGTTTCTCCTGTAAGCACCGAAAAGCCTGCCTTAAAATCAAGGTCAAGCTGGGTGATAAGGGCTATGTTTTTAATGGAAATTGATGTAAGCATGGGGTATCCTATTCAAAATGCCTGTTCTCTTTATGGTTGTAACGAATCAAAACAAACGACTATCTCCAAAAGGCGGGACGTCTGGGACAACCTCCCCTACATGGGTTTTGGCTGTGCCGTTTGACGGGCGGGCATGGAAACCCGCCCCTACAGGGTGCGGTGGGTCATGTGATGTCAGCTATAGAGCAAAAATTCTCGCACCCGCTATCCATCCTCGCTGAAGCAACATCGAACCGAACGCCACCCGACCCACAGCACCCTCTGCGGGTATTTGTTTGCAACGGGGTTTGTTGGCAAGGCATCTTCGTGCCACGAACAGACCGCATTGTTCATATTTTGGGGATTTTCAAACCCCTTTTCTGAAAAGGGGTTTGAATGCCGGGTTGTTAGGGGCTGGCATGAAGCCCCTAACGAAAAAGCAGG
>WQSD01000091.1 GCA_009788105.1 Oscillospiraceae bacterium
CCCCTCCCGTGGAGGGGTGCCACGAAGTGGCGGGGTGGTTCAGCGTCGTGTTGGTAGCAGATAACCACCCCGTCTTGCCGCCAAATGCTTAATCGTTGCTGCAGGTCATCTTGCGGCAATCCACCCCTCCGCAGAGGGGAATTGCGTTTTGTCTGTGTTGTTTGAGCGGGCAACCGCAAGGGACTCTCATACAGGGGTGGTGTAGATTTCGTTGTCTGTAGGGGCGCACATTGCGCGTCAGTTTGTGTGGTGCGAATTGTTTGTTTCACACCTACCCCGTCAGGGGCAAACATCAGCCCCTGCCACCCCTTCCGCCTTCGGAAGGGGATTTACAGAAACATTTTGTCTGTTTTTCGTGCATTTTCGTGTCCGTTCGTGGTTAAATGCCCTTACGCCCCCACAGGTTGCAACTACCTAAACCGTCATCACTTCTTTGCTCTTCTTCTCGGTCAACTCGTCAATCTTTTTCACGTACTTATCCGTCAAGTCCTGCACGTTCTTTTCCGCGTCTTTCAAGCCATCTTCGGTAAGGACAGAGTCTTTTTTCAGCTCTTTCGCCTTGTCGTTTGCATCACGGCGGACGTTGCGGAGGGCGACTTTGGCATTCTCTCCCATTGCCTTGATTTGCTTGACGATTTCCTTGCGTTTGTCCTCGGTCAGCGGTTGGAATGCAATGCGAATCATACTGCCGTCGTTTTGCGGGTTCACACCAAGGTCGGCGGCGATAATCGCTTTTTCCACGTCTTTTAGGGTGGACTTATCCCACGGGGTGACAGCGATTGTCATCGGGTCGGCAAGTTTCACCTCTGCCACTTGGTTAATGGGGGTGGGCGAGCCGTAATAGTCCACGTTTATGCCGGTCACAGCAGTGGTGCTGGCACGACCAGAGCGAACGCCGGCAAGCTCGTTTTCGTAGGCGGCGATACAGCCGTCCATTTTGGTTTGATAGGGTTTGATGTCAAAGCTCATTTTGTTCTCCTTTGCCGTTAAGCCTCGGCAGGGCGTTGATTTGGTTGTGTTTTTGGTATAGAAAGTGCATTGTCATTGCGGGCGGAGTGAAACGACAGTTGTTGCGTAGCAACAACGAAACGCCAGAGGCGTTTATGACCCGCAATCTCATGTCATTTCAAGTTCAGAAGAATAATATCGTCCCATAAGATTGCGGGTCGTAGCCCGCAATGACAATGTGCGGTGCAGACTTTTTCTATCACTCGCCCTTACCATAATCCCGAAAGAATTTGATAATCTCGTCGAATTGGAAATCCCACCCGTCAACAAAGGCAAACGCAAAGACAGCACCAATGACCGCGAGAGCAGAAAGAAAGATTTTCAGAGTGGTGGTGAAATGTTTCATAGCCATTACTCCCCACGTGTGGTGGCAAGTTCGCAAAAATTATGTATTATAAAATTTCGCAAATTGAAACCGCCTCGTATTCGATACCATTTTGTCTGTTGCCCATATAAAGATATGCCAACATAAGATGCAAAGAAAGTGTGCGAACGAATTATTCCATCATCAAAATGCAAATCTATCCAATATATAAGATCATATGTGCCGACCTGTGGCTCGTCATCCAAACGCTCAAATCCTAATGTCATGGGATTGTACCGGCGAATAAATGCGGTTATGGTTTCGGAAACAAGAAAAGTTCGTGGCATCAAATCCCTTGAATCGCTGATTTCTATACGTGTCACTGTGTTCGGGTCAGTCCAGTAATCAGGCGGCGGCTCGCATTCTGATATGTTGTTTGTGATAAATCTGATATGTTGTTTGTGATAAAATAGATAATATCAAAATCTCCATCAAAATGATACCACCTAATTTCTTGGTCTTGTTGTTGTATTCCTATAACGGGATTTGAAGTAGTTGTGCTGTCGACAGGATTAAAACGAAGCTGAAAATCAATCACCAAAACGAGAGTTGTTTCGTTATCAAAGCGAAATTCAATCACAAAGAAGGATCTGAAATTTTCAGAACACTCATCTTCGGCAAGAGGAGTCAAATAAAAGGAGTTTATTCCTTCGACCATGGTGTTGATAGTGCCAGGCAAAAGAAACGTTCTTGGCAGTTCCCCAGGAAGAACTGAACTAGTAAGCACTATCCGCTCAATATTCCCCTCGACACCAAGCACGTTGTGCGTATATCCACCCGAGCTTTCCCCACCACACCCCGCCAGCAACAGCATGGCGGCGGCAAGGGCAATCGTGATTAGTTTTTTCATCCCTACCCCCGCGTGACTATCGTTCCCATGACCTCGCCCGAGGCAACACGCCAAATATTGTCCGGGTCGTTCAGCCCAAAGACAAGCAGCACCTGGTCGTTCTCCTCGCCGAATGCCGCCGCGGTCAGGTCGGTGGCACGCAGCCCTTTCACCAGCACATCGGTGAAGGTGAGGGCGTCATATTTCACCGCAGAAGGGACGATTTTCGGGTCGGCAGAGTACACGCCGTCAATGTTTTTCGCCATCAGCACAGCATCAGCGGCAAGCTCCGCCCCTTTCAGCACCGCGGCGGTGTCGGTGGAGAAGAATGGCGCACCTGTGCCGCACCCGATAATAAGGATTTTTCCCGCCTCCATAGCCTTTACGGCGTCCCCACGGACGTATTGCCGTGCGAAAGTGGGCATGGCAATCTCGGTCATGACAACCGCCTCCGCTCCCGCCCGTTCAATGCAATCTTGCAGGCACAAGGCGTTGATAGTGGTGGCAAGCATTCCCATATGGTCGGCGCGGTTGCGCTCCATCTCGCCGCCGGCGCGCCCACGCCAAATGTTCCCCGCACCCACCACAATGCAAATTTCCGCACCCATGTCGCGGCACTTCACAATAGCACGGCAGATGGTGTCTAAGGTGTCGAAATTGTATATCTCCCCATCGCCGCGCAACGCTTCGCCTGACAGCTTCAGCACAATGCGTTTGTATTTAAGGTTATTCATAGGTTTGTCCTCCAAATATTCACTACATATATAATACTACATTTTTGCGAATTTGTAAAGGTATTAAATGAAAAAAATATTTTTTGCATTTCGCAAAATTCCCTATTGACAAAACTACTCTATCATGATATACTCTCTATAGTTCGCTAATACACTATAAAGAGGTATACCATGAAATTCACCGAAATTCCAGAGGCCTTTGGCACTCGCTTGCGCCTGCACATCATCGCCAGCCTGCTCCACAAAACCCTTGATTTCAAGACATTACGAGAAATCACAGGGGCGACTGACGGCAATTTGTCCGCACAACTTATTAAACTTGACGAAATGGGGTACATTACCGTTGAGAAGAAGTTTGTGGACCGCCGCCCTCAAAGTACATACACAATTACCGAAAAAGCCTTTGATGAATACAAAGAGTTCGCTACTCTTTTGGTGTATCAAATGGCAAACAAAGAGGCGTAGTAATAAAAGCGTGGAGGGTGAAGGGTTGAGAATGGAGTTTCCACACTCCACTCCTCACACTACCATAAGTACACCCATGACAATCAGCACAATTCCGCCGACAAGCACCGCGATTCGGCGATGTTGCGCTCCGATTTTCGTGCCCAATTTCACCCCAATTGCAGAGGTAATAAAGGTTGTCAGTCCGATAATTCCTGCGGCGAAAAAGATGTTCACTTCCAGCAGAGCAAATGACACTCCCACCGCAAGGGCATCAATGCTGGTGGCAATGGCGAGAGGGAGCATTCGGGCTATCGCAATGCCGACATCGGCTGTTTGTGCGTCCTCTTTTTTTCGACTTTCCCATATCATTTTGCCGCCAATGAGCAGGAAAAGGGCAAAGGCTATCCAGTGTCCCGCTTGGTGAAAGCCTTCACCAAGTATGCTTGCCGCAAAAAAGCCGATTATTGGCATTCCTCCTTGAAAGCCGCCAAAATACAGCCCTGCTGTCAGGGCTTTTTTCGTATTGTCGCCGTAGGAGTTCAGCCCAATGCAAACCGAGGCGGCGAAAGCATCGGTGGCAAGACCAAGGGCAATGATGAAAATTTGAATTGGATTCATAATAGGCTTTCTGTGGACAATCTTGTGAATTTTTTTTGAAAATAATTTGAAAAAATCTTGACAATTTTAGAATTATGTGATATAACATTCTTAATTCACCCCCCACCTCACTCGTACCAACACCCTTGTCACTAATGTGTAACAAGTTCAATCGCCGCCCGCAATTCATCAAGGGTCTTGTGAGTATACACACGCTCGCCTACATCCTTGGACTTATGACCCATCATGAGGTCAATACAACGCTTATTTGCACCAGCAGAATCAAGACGAGAACGGAAAGTGTGACGGCAGTCGTGCGGCGTATGCTGCATGGCTGCTTTTCTCATTACTTCATTCCAAACCATACGATATGTCGCAACGGCAGAGTGCTTTCCCTTATTTGAGAAAAGATATTCTCCATCTTCGCTCATCCGATTTTCAATGATATGTCGTATCAGCGAATGTATCGGCACAACGCGGTCTTTGCCTGCTTTAGTTTTCGTGCCACCTGTGATAGTTCCCTCGACGAGATTAACAGCATCTTTCCGCAAATCCAGCATTTCCGATACGCGGAAACCTGTGTAGAGCAGAAACAGCACAGAGTCCGCCCAAGTCATGCTTTGCATTTGCCAAATCGCCTTTATTTCGTCTTCCGAAAAGGGCGATTTGCTTGTTTCGGGAATTGGAGCAGACTGCAAAAGACTTGAATAATTTCGCGTGGTGATGTCCAACTCTAAAGCGAACTTATCCAAATGCCCCCACAAAGCCTTAATTGCGCCTTGCGTGGAGTAACCACAACCGCAGTAGTCAATGGTGTCTTGCATATGATACGCCTTGATATCAGTGTATTTGTAGCTCCACAATGATTTGCAATGCTGATAAACAGACTTCATACTACTCTGATTGGATCTGCCGAATTTCACAGCTTTTCGTTCAAGCCATAGCTCGAAAAGCGCGGATAATGTCATATTTGCTTTGTCTACATCCCACGGATTTTTGTTGAATGTGGCAAGCAAAATCATGCCTTCCTCGCGCGTCGTGGTGTAGTCCAGCGTTTGGTATACGGGGTGTCCTTTCTCGTTGAAACCAACGGTTTTTCGTACATGATATGGACGGCGGCGGTTGCCCGATAGTTTGACAACGCTGCCATATCCGTTTGGATTTCTCATAGTTTTGTTACCTCCAATTAAGTAAATCGTCAGTTTCAAAAGCTGACTATATTATAGCGCGCTTTTGCCTGCATTGCAATAGCTTTTAGAGATTATCGCATAAAATTAACTCGCTTCACCGATATATTCGTTGAGCAATTTCGGACTGATGTGGTAGTCGTAGGAGTTGCCAGACACTTTGGTCGCAAATCCAAACGGAGCGACGCCATTTTGCAATGCTACACGAACAAATTGCGGCGATTTTCCTAATCGCCGTGCCGCCTCTTCAATGGTGATTTTCTGTCTGCACAGAGCAATTGGTGGCAGTTCTTCATATGGTATTCGCATATCGACTGTCAGCCGACTCGGTGTAACTCCGAGAGCATTCGCAATTTCCTCAATTCGCTTTCTATGAGGAACATTTTTGTCCGACAGATACTGACTAAGTGAAGATTTGCCAATGCCAGTGAGTGCAGACAAGTCTGCTTGGTTTATGTTTTGTTCAGTCATAATGGACTTCAAATTTTGTGCAAAGCTCATGCAACCTCCAAGCCTATACTAATCGCCAATGCTCGGTCAATGGTAACTTGCGTTTTTGCATTGATTGTACCGACATACATCCCTAACCGAGCCTTGTCAATGGTGCGAATTTGTTCTGTTAGTGCAATGGAGTCAGCTTCAAGACCGCATGACTTTGATACCATAGCATGAGTCGGTAGTTTGTTCTTTTGCTTTGTGGATAACGGCACGATGATGACTGTGGGACTGTGGATGTTTCCCATGTCATTTTGAACGACCAAGCAAGG
>WQSD01000092.1 GCA_009788105.1 Oscillospiraceae bacterium
CTCCTTTGCTACTGCATCATGGGGCATAGTGGCGGGAAAGCGGTCCGTCTTATAGTCCACAAGGTGAATCCGCCCCCCTGCGTCAACAAAGTAGCAGTCCACCACCCCCTGCACAAGGATTGTTTCCTCTGCCAGAGCAGCGATATTCTTCGGGTCGGTGGCGAACTCCGCCGCAGGCAAGCGAACATTAAAGCGTCGTTCACGGAAAAGCTGTGGTGCTGATTGCATTTCGGCGTAAAGGGGAGAAGCGAAAAATGCTTCCAATCGCTGAATCTCCACTCGCTGTGCCACCTGTGGCGAGATAAATCTTGCGGCTGTAAGGCGGTGCAGTTCCAGCTGAACGCCGTTGCGTGCCACCTGAGCAAAGTCGCAGAACTGCATGAATGCGTGGGTGGCAAGCCCCGCCAGCCGTGCGGTTTCCTCCACAGGCGCGCTTTGCATGAAGAGGGGCGTGCGATAGTTAGCGGCAGTCTGGAAGGGAGTAGATTCCTCGCTTTCGTCTAAAATTCCCGGGTACAGCCGTGACACCGACAGCTTGGAGGGCAAGGTGGTCAAATGTTGCCACGGATAGACGAAGTTCAGCCGTTCCTCGGCGGTTCGCCTGTCACTCTCGCTTAACGCAGGTTGGGCGGTGGTTGGAAGAGAAGGAGCTTCTGTCGGCTCGTCTGTCGCTTCCTCCGTAGGCGTGGCAATGTGAATGGTGTAATCCGTCCCCTCTTTCAGCGGTGGCAATGTCATCAGCACCCACGAGAGAAATGTGTCGCAGTTATCCAATTGATACGGAGAAAGGAAATTTTTGTTCACACGACTTTTATCGATTAAAGTTTCAGGCAAAACTGTGTGTCCGCCCGGCGCAGAAGTTTTGCCAACCAAAATCAGCGTACTTTCCGCCCGTGTAAGGGCAACATACAGGTTACGCACCTCTTCTTCAATATCATCTCGCCGCCCAAGAATGGCGGCGGTTACGCCAAAAATGCTGTCACGGCGGGAAATCAATTGCTCATCAGGCAGGCGCGGAGCAAACCCAAGGGTGCCATGATGGGCAATCTCGGAACTTGTATTGCCACCACCGATTTTTCGCCCCATGCCACACAAAATCACCACCGGGAACTCCAACCCCTTTGAAGCGTGGGTGGACATAATGTTCACCCCGGTTTTGCTTGGCTCGTTTTTGCGGTTTCGTTTGCCCCTGGTTAGCTTGTGAATATGGCGAAGCAACCCCGACAGGTCAGGGGCGGCGGTGTTAGCTTCGTATTGTCGCACAATTCCGAAAAATTGCAGCAAATCTTCGCTGTCCCAAAGAGCGGTGCCACCAAATGTTGCGGTGACAAGGTTGTGCACTTGCTGGGCAAGCGGTAGGGTCGCCCCCTCACGGCGGGTTAGCTCCATAAAGGCAAGGAACGCCTGCACAGTTTGATGGAGGTGTGTGTTGCCCGTAATGGCATAGGCTTGAAGATTTTCGTATAGGTTCGCCCCATCGTGGGCTTCCCTAATTGCCGCCAAATCCTCTACTCGAAGCCCGAATTTCGGCGAGCGGAGCGCACCGGCGGTGTACACATCGCTGGCGGGGTTGTCTGCGGTTTCTAATAGGCAACGAAGGACGCAAATCTCCTCTCGCTCCCAAAAATCAAGCTCTTCTCCTGTACCTACAGGAATATCAAGTGCGGTTAGGGCTGAAATTATGGCTGGAGCGGTATTCTTTGGTGAACGCATGAGAATGGCGATTTCGTGAGGTTTTACACCGGAGGNAATGTGCTGTTCCACAAGGCGGGCAACCACCGCCCCCTCCTCCATTTCGTAGGGGCAGATATGCAGTTGAACAGGAGTGTTTTCAGGGCGGTTGCTTTTAGGGTTAAGGTCATCTTCAGGCACATAGCCGATAGCCGCCGAAAAAGGGAGCAGTCGCGAGAAAATAGCGTTGCAGGTACGGATTACAGGGTGCGCAGAGCGAAAATTATCCGACAAAAATATTTTTTCACCCTCACCACCACTATGTGTCGAATAGCGGTCACGATAGCCTGAGAAAATATCAGGTCTTGCCCCACGAAAGCCGTAAATGCTTTGCTTCACATCACCTACCATGAACACATTGTCCCGCCCAATTGCACGGAAAATGGCATCTTGGGTATAGTTTGTGTCCTGATATTCGTCCACATAAATATGGTCGAACCCAACGGCAACCGCGGCGGCAATTTTGGTGGGAGTGTGGTCTTTCACCAACAGTTCATAGGTGAATCGCTCCAAATCCCCAAAGTCCACCACTCCACGCTGTCGCTTTTCCGCAAGGAGGGCGGTATCAAAGGCAACAAGCACACGATGAAGGGTAGCAAGCAAGTCGGCACTTTGGCGAGAATCTTTGGTGAACTGTGCCGAGGAAAAATCAAGTCCGATTTTGCCGCGTTTGCTTTTTTTTGTCTTGTTTTCCGGTTTATCACGGAGTATGTACTTATGAAAATCAAGTCGTTGTTCACGGAAAAATTCGCAAATTTCGTCTTTTAACTCGGCTTTTAGGGGCTTCAATTTTTGGGGAACAAACAAGTCAAGGCGGGCAATAACCGCCGAATAATCTCGCCCGTGTTCAAGGTCGACAAGCAGATTTTCGATTAGCTCAAGGTCGTAAGGGAACGCCTCTCCGTGGCTTTTCCACAAATGCTCACAGTCCTCGAAATGCTCGATTGCGGTGTTATATACCTTGTGATAGTGTCGCAAGATACCCGCAAAATTCTCCCGAATTACCCGTCCGTATGGAGTAGAAAACAGGTTATCTGCATTGACAGAGGTCATGGCGGTGGCAGTTTGTAAAACAGCACCAAGCCCCCCCTGTTGTGACAACGCACTACTGTACAGGGAAAGCAGAGTATTTTCTAATGTTTCTTCGCTGTGGACAGTTAGCTGGTCGAAAAGAGCAAGGGTGCTTTGGTCATCTGAAAGGTAAAATTCCTGCGTAACTTTTTCAAGCACCGTGCGGGAAAAGGCTTCTTCCTCCACCTCGTCCATCATACGAACCTTTGGCGGCAAAGCAAGCGCGGCGAAATTTTCCCGTACTATATCAAGGCAAAAGCTGTGTATTGTGCCAATTCTGGCGTGCGGCAGGGCAAGATATTGTCTTGCAAGGTGACGATTTTGCGGGTCTGCAAGCATAGCGGCACGAAGGCTTTTACGCAATTTCTCCTGTAAACTCGCCGCCGCCGCACGAGTGAAAGTGACCACAAGCATACGGGAAAGTTCACTCCCCTCGGTTAGCTGTCGCATAATCCTTTCGCACAGCACCGAGGTTTTTCCGCTACCAGCCGCCGCTGACACAAGAATATTCCTACCGCCCGAGTTTATGGCGGCTTGCTGTTGGGGTGTCCAGTTTGTCATAAGCGTTTCCTTTCGCACATCATCCGAAAATCGCAATGTTCGCATGGCTTGATAGTGGTATGCTCGATGGGTTTTGCCGCCGCATCACCCGACTTTATTCCGTCAGCAATGCGGGCGACAGCGGTAGCAAAAGTGGCAAGAATATCGCCAATCCCGTCCGCAGGCAAAATATTGGCTTTTTTCGCACCCATTGGCTCAAAGCCTGCAAGAAAAATGCCATGGCGAGTGAATTTTTTCTGGGCTTCTGTCCAAATATCTGCCTCAGACAGCCCCCATGGTACTGTGGCGGTAGGGCGTTTGGCAGTGTAGTACAATGCTCCCACCGGAGTGACCTCACTGTTCGGGGGTAACTTCAAAAACTGTGCCAGCTCCCTTTTGTTTCCTTGCAGTGCATGAAGATATAGGGGCAGTTGCAGGGAAAGTCCGTGGTGTTCCATGTCTTTCTGTGAAAAACCCTGCTCGCTGGATTTATAGTCGCAAATTCGCACAAAGGCTTGTCCCTCTGTTATCGCCACATCTACCCGGTCAAGCACTCCCGACAGCACCGCATTTGTGCCGTCGGATAGGGGGATGGACACAGGGGGCAGGCTGTTGTTTTTCGTGCCGAAAGCAAGCTCGAATGCCGCAGGCGCAAAGGGAGAGTTTGCTAACTCTTCTCCAATGTCCCGCACCACAATTGCCGCCGCGTTAGCTTGCCGCCGCAACAGCTGATATAGTGCCACATGACGGGTTCTTGCCTGGTTCATGGACACGCCGGTCACCATGCGGCAGAATCGGTCGGCACACTCCCCCATAGCGTAGGCTGGAGGGGCTGTGGGGCTGTTGCGGAAGAAATCCTCGAGTAAGTAGTGCATGATCTCCCCTGCAACCAAGGCGGGGGATTGTTCGTATTGGGGCGTTTTTAGCCCAAGCGGGTAACGACAGGCGTGAAGTCTTGGGCATCGGGCAAATGCGTCAAGTCGTGAGTGGGACAGACGCATATCACCCTTGTATTGCTCCCTTGCCGCCTCTCCAATGTTGTCGTCAGACACAGCAGGCACAGCCCCACCTTTCGCCAACAGTGCCACAGCAGACGGACCATAGGCTTTGTCTATTGGGGCAAACTCGTTCCACTTTGCCGTGGGCAATTCGGGAAACACATCGCCCATGGCTTCAAGGATTAAAGACGGGTCGAGCTGTTCTCCTGCGGTGTTTTTTGTGGGGTATGAAACAGTCAGCGCATCAGTAGCAATGCCCGCCGCCGCAAGGAAAAGAAAGCACTCTTCTGCCATGGTGTCTACTGGGTTGGGGGCAAGGTCAATGCCCACATCTGCAAGTGCGTCAAGCTCTCCACGAGTGAGCAGGGAAGGAGTTTCAGTCTTTTTCGGAAACATTCCCTCTGCCGCCCCAAGTACATAAACATACTTTTTGTCATAGGCACGAAGCAACAGGGCGTCCGCCACAACCACCTGGTCAACCGAGGTGGGAATCCGCCCAATGTCCGCTTCGTTTATAAGCAAAGCCAGCATTGCGGCGTATTCGGCGGCGTCTGTAGTCATATCTCCTGCAACTGTTACAAGCTGGTCAAGGGCGTCGCATATGTAGTTCCAGATTTGGGCGGATTCTTGTGACGCCGCTCCTGATTCAAGATGGCTGGCTTCCTCTAATTTTTGCGGAACTTCAAGGTCGCACAGCAGGGCGTACACCGCTTCTGACTGCCCGCGTACCCTCTGTCCAAAATCTTCGCAAAACTTTACCACAGGAGCAACCAAACGCCGTCGCAGGTCGTTCAAATGGTCAAGTTTTTCGCGGTTTTCTTCCTCTTCCTCCTGGGAGCGCGGCACACGATAGCCAAGGGGGTTCATGTGCCAGTCCTCCCGCCACATTGCGCCGCTTATCTTCCATGTCCGAGTATATTGCTCAAGGGTGAAAACTTCCCTTTCGGTCAGGTGGGTCAGCCCTGTTTTGGCGTAGGCAAGCACATCTTCCCCACGCCAGCCCCCACGGGCAATTTGCAGGGCAGACAAAATCACCCGCACCGCCGCCCTCCCCGAGAGGGGTGCACGCTGTGACACGAAAAAGGGTATGCCAAAGCTCCGCAAAGTGTTGTCCAACACTCCGGCATAATCTCCCCAAGTCCGCATGGTGACAACATGGTCGCTGTACCGCCCGCCTGCCATAACGCTTTTGGTGATAGCCACGGCGGTTGCGTGGGCTTCTTCGGCAATGGAAGTGCATTCAAGGATATTTATTGCTTCAGACGCCTGCACCCTCTCACGGCCCCCCTGTTCCGCCCACATATTATCGCACAACAGTTGTAGATGAGGATGGCGGCTATGGGTTTCCGTCGGCAGGGAAACAATCGCAATATTTTGCCCCAATTGTGCGGCGATTTCTCGCACACGTTCCTCGGTTTTATGCAGTTTG
>WQSD01000093.1 GCA_009788105.1 Oscillospiraceae bacterium
TCGGTTCTCCCGGGGTGGAACGTGTGCTTCGCACCGACGAGCATTACGCCGCCTGCCTTGGCGAGGTGATAACCGTGAAGTTGTTCAAGGCTTTGGACGGAGCGAAAGAATTCGTGGGAACGCTTTCTGTCGCAGAAAATGACAGTATTACATTAGAAATAGACAGCCAGCCGCTGAAATTGGAGAAGTCGGCAATTTCAAAAGCGAATGTGTATTATGATTTTGAAAACTAAAAATAAATAATTAAGGACGGTACAAAAGGACAAATGAACCAAGAATTTTTCGCAGCCTTAGAGGCATTAGAAGTAGAAAAAGGAATCCCAAAGGATTACTTGCTTGAGAAGGTTGAAACGGCACTTCTCACCGCATTCAAAAAAGAAACTGACGGGGGCATTGCCCGTGTGCATATCGACCCGGAGAAAAAAGATATACGAGTTTTTCGTCAAATGGAAGTAGTTGAAGAGGTGCTTGACCCTTTATGCCAAATAACTCTTGAAGATGCTCATAAAATAAGCAAAAGATATAAACTTGGCAGCATTGTTGAAAAAGAACACAAGACCAAGCAATTCGGACGGCTGTCTGCTCAATCGGCGAAGCAGGTTATTATCCAAGGCATTCGCGAAGCCGAGCGTGGCATGATGATTCAGGAATACGAAAGCAAATCCGAAAATATTATCACTGCCGTTGTTCAAAAAGTTGACCCATCCACAGGCAATCTTGTTCTTGACACCGGCACAAGCTATGCTACTTTGCTGAAAGCCGAGCAAATTCCCACAGATAACTTTGATGTGAATGACCATATCAAAGTGTTTATAACCGAAGTGAAAAAAGAATCTCGTGGTCCTCTTGTGACATTATCACGCACTCACCCGAATTTTGTAAAGCGACTGTTCGAGCTTGAAATTCCCGAAGTGGAAAGTGGACTTGTGACTATTGAGAATGTCGTCCGAGAAGCAGGCAGTCGTACAAAAGTGGCGGTGGACTGCCCTGATGGCTCGATTGACCCGGTGGGAGCTTGTATCGGTAATCGTGGAATGCGAATCAACCGCATTATGGATGAAATGTCCGGGGAAAGAGTTGATGTTATCCGTTATTCAGCCAATCCGGCAGAGTATATTCGTGCTGCACTTTCTCCTGCAAGTACCATTGAAGTTATTATCGCAGACGAGCGGAACAGCCGTGTGGTAGTTGACCCAAGCCATCTTTCTCTTGCTATCGGCAAAGAGGGGCAAAATGTTCGCCTTGCCGCAAAGCTGACAGGATACAAAATTGATATTAAAACAGACAGATATGATTAGTGCCGAAAAATACACGCCCATGCGTCGCTGTATGGGGTGCATGGCATCATTCCCAAAATCCGCCCTTGTGCGAATACTGCGCACTTCGGAAGGGAAAATTATCCTTGATACCACAGGTAAAGCCGACGGACGGGGCGCATATATGTGCCGTAACACCGATTGCCTTGCCAAGGCAAGGAAAGCCCGCCGAATGGAGCGTTCGTTCAAAGGGCAAGTGCCTGCGGAGGTGTATGCGGAGTTGGAGGAGCTGTTATCATGAGCAACCACGCCGGAATAGTCGGACTTGCCGCGCGAGCAGGCAAGTTAATATGCGGTACAGCCCCCACCATTCGAGGAATGAAAAGCGGACTGCCTGTATATGTTGTACTAATAGCCGCAAACGCTTCGGCAAACACCCAGGAGCGAATCGGGCGGCTTGCACAGCTATATCGAGTACCTATACGCCACTCAGGGCTTGACAATATGGCACTTGCTCGTGCCACAGGGCGCGAAGGAATGCTGTCCTGCGTTGCCATAATAGACAAAAACATGGCGGCAGGAGTGCTGTAGTGAACTTTCTTTTAAGTCACATTTTGTCAAGATAGAAAGCACACTCAACTATATTTCAACTATATATTTCAACATCGCCGACAAATCGGCACGAGGGAACACAAACATATGATAAACAACAAACAAAAACTAAGTACCATTGCAAAGGAATTCGAGGTTAAGTCAAAGGAGCTTATTGCTATCTTTGACCAGCTTGGTACAAAAGCGAAAAACCCAGCTTCTCACATTGAGCAAGATGAGTTTGAGCTGGTTTTTACATTTCTTACCGAACAATATCAAATGACCGGGATTAACGATTACCTTACAGGTAAAACTGTGATTAAAATCCCGCGTCCTGCTCCTCCAAAAGTGGAAGAGCCACAAACGCCCCAGGTTGCGGAAGCACAACCCGAGGCGGATGTTGTCGTTCCCGACAAGCCTGCCGAGGTGGAACAGCCGGTTGCAGAACCTGCAGACAAGAAAAAATCTGTCGTCACTCCCCCTCATACACAAAAAACACGAGAGCAAGCTCAAGCGGACAAAATGGAGCGTTTCAAAAAGCCTGTTACTACCCATGTTGCTCCGAAACAGAAGAAACAACAAGAGCGTACCGAGCGTCCGCAAAATCAAATCTTGTTGGGTAAAAAAGACGACACACCAACAACAACTACCGTTATTCAAGAGGGTAGCGGAAGTGCCGCTCGCCCCGGCACACGTGTGATTGACACTCGTGGGTCCGGTGGTAGTGCTAACCTAAGTAAATACGACGAGCGTTTCGAGAAATTCGCATCTGACGGGGTGCGTAACTATAACCCGGATAAATCCGTAGGCACTACACGTCTGAAAAAGCAGGACAACCGAAACAAACGCGTTTCCCCTGCAGAAAAAGAGCGTCAGGCGATGGAACGCCTTCGCAAGCAAGAGGCAGAGCGCAAGAAAAAACCGCTTCCTATCACTCTTCCCGAGGAAATTATCGTCAGCGACCTTGCGGCAAAGCTCCGTGTGACCACCGCCCAAGTGGTGAAAAAGCTGTTCACCATGGGCATTAAAGCCACCCTGAACGAAAATCTTGATTTTGACACCGCATTTTTGATTGCGGACGAGTTTGGTGCAGTTGCCACCCGCGAAGTTGTGGTTACTATCGAGGACCGCCTGTTTGACGAGATAGTGGACACAGACGACCAACTTGTCACTCGCCCACCTGTTGTGGTAGTTATGGGTCACGTTGACCATGGTAAGACTTCTCTACTTGACGCTATTCGCCAAACTAATGTTGTCACCGGGGAAGCCGGGGGAATTACCCAGCATATCGGGGCGTACCAAGTGAATATCAACGACCGAGATATTACCTTCCTTGACACTCCCGGTCACGCCGCATTCACCTCTATGCGTGCCCGCGGTGCAAAAGCTACTGACATTGCTATCCTTGTGGTAGCCGCCGACGACGGCATTATGCCCCAAACGGTAGAGGCTATTAACCATGCCCGTGCCGCAGGGGTGGAAATCGTTGTTGCCATTAACAAAATCGACAAGCCCTCTGCCAATATTGACGCAGTGAAACAGGGGCTGTCTGCACATGAAATCATCACCGAGGACTGGGGCGGTGACACTATTGCCGTGCCTGTGTCTGCGCATACCAAAGAGGGGATTGACGAACTGCTTGAGAACATTCTGCTCCTTGCTGATGTGAAAGAGCTGAAAGCCAACCCTGACCGCCGTGCCCGTGGTATTGTTATCGAGGCTCGCCTTGACAAGGGGCGTGGTCCTGTTGCTACTGTGTTGGTGCAAAGCGGGACACTTCACGCAGGAGATACAGTCATCGCAGGAACTGCGGTGGGGCGTGTCCGTGCAATGACAGACGAGAATGGCAAAGCGCTGAAAACCGCAGGGCCATCTGTGCCTGTGGAGCTTGTGGGGCTTGCCGAAGTGCCTGCGGCAGGAGATGAGTTCAACGCTGTCGAGGACGAGCGCATGGCTCGTGAGCTTGCGGAACAGCGTAAAACCACACTAAAAGAAGAAGCCTTCCGCGCTAACTCTAAAGTCAACCTTGATGACCTGTTCAGCCAAATCAAAGAGGGCACGAAAGAGCTTGGAATTATCCTAAAAGCCGACGTGGGCGGCTCTGCCGAGGCGGTGAAAGCCTCCTTAGAAAAGCTGTCGGTTGACGAAGTGAAGATTCGCATTATCCACACAGCGGTAGGTGGCATCACTGAAAGTGATGTTATGCTTGCTACAGCGTCAAATGCCATCATCGTAGGCTTTAACGTGCGCCCGGACAAAAAGGCAATCGACCTTGCGGAACGCCAAGGGGTTGACGTTCGCACATACCGCATTATTTACGAATGTATCGAGGAGATTACCCTTGCTATTAAGGGTATGCTTGCTCCTGTGTTCAAAGAGGTTGTCCTTGGTCATGCCCAGGTGCGCCAGACTATTTCGGTGCCGGGTGTGGGGGTTATCGCAGGCTCATATGTGCAGGATGGTATCGTGAAACGCAACGCCATGATTCGTGTCGTCCGTGACGGCGTGGTTATCTTCGAGGACAGCATTTCCAGCCTGCGCCGCTTCAAAGATGACGTGCGGGAAGTCGCCACAAACTACGAATGCGGTATTGGTCTTGACCGCTTCAACGACATAAAAGAGGGCGATATTCTTGAGGCATATGAGATGGTAGAGGTCGAGAGGTAGTAACTCTGTAGGGGCGGGGTCGACCCGCCCGTGAACAATCACGAAAGGGGCAAATGATGAAACTAATAAATTTTGATGGGTGCGAGAAAGTAAATATGAAATATGGTGGCGATGCTGGGCCCAAATATCCAATTACTTTTGACAAAAACATCTGGATGATAAAGTACCCGAAAAACACAAAAACATATAATAAACCGCAAATTTCTTATACAACCAGCCCTTTAAGTGAATACATTGGCTCAAAGGTGTATGAAAGTTTAGGTATACCAGTTCACGAAACCCTCCTTGGCACACGAAATGGTAAAGTAGTTGTTGCTTGTAAAGATTTTACCCATACTTCCTTTGACACTGACAACTTTACACTGCTCACAACGGCTTATGGTGCTGATTATATCATAGAGAAAACCGCACGATTAGACCACTTTCATGACATAAAAAATGATTTTATGGCAAGCGACCTTGATGAATATACCGGAACAGGCTCTGAAACCCTGATGAACGAGGTGCTTGACACTATCAATGGTGACGAAGGTTTGCAAGCTATTGGTGGTGTACTGGAGCGGTTTTGGGATATGTTTGTAGTGGACGCTTTTATCGGGAACAATGACCGTAACAATGGCAACTGGGGTGTTTTGTTAGATTATTCAACAAGAAAAATGTCCCTCGCCCCAGTATACGACAACGGCAGTTCATTTTTCAAAAATAGCAGTTTTGCTTCCATGGAAAAAGATTTGGCTGACGAAAATGCCATGTTTGACAAGGTTATTACTGGCTACAGTTGTCGCCACAAGTATGCAGGAACGGACAACGAAGGTATACCGATTCACCCTTTCCGTTTCATCCACGACGGGGAAAACGCCGATTGTAACGCCGCTGTTCACCGCTTTCTTGAGCGGATAGAAGTGGGCATGGGCAAGATTGAGGCGATGATAGCCGAAATCCCCGAGGCGTGCGGGGTGCTGTCCGTCATGCCGCAAATTCAGAAAGATTTTTATATCAAAGTCATGCACATTCGCCTTGACTATTTGCGGGAGTGTGCGGAGAAAAATGCTAATTAACCAAAACAAAAAATCTCATCTAAACATTGTCATTGCGGGCGGGTCATGCAATGAAGTTGTATCGAAACGAACTTATCGTCTTAATTCAAGCTCTCGGAACGTCATTGCAAAGGCGGTTTGTGCCGTGCAATCCAGTGAAAGGGCAAGAAATCGCCATAAATCAACC
>WQSD01000094.1 GCA_009788105.1 Oscillospiraceae bacterium
GCTAACCGCAGAAAAACTCCATGCCTGCATGAACACCCCGCTTGCAATAGTGAGCAGTGTGGGGATTTTGTTCGCCGCGGTGTAAAGCCCGGTCATATCCTCGCCTACGAATATACGAATAAAAATCAAGTTACTTGAAATCAATATACTCCAGCAAAAAAATGTAGGAGTCAGCGGAAGACTGTATCGTAGCATCTTTTTTCCGACTTTTTTGTTCACTTTCGAGGGAGGTAAGATAAATCTCCAAGACCTGTTCGCCAAAACAATAAATATTACCGTCAGCAAGTCGCCTAATAACACCCCCACCACATATCCATATGCACCTAATCCCAGTGCCACAATGAATAGTAGATTAAAGCTCATGGTGGTTATTGTGTTGAATATTCCCTGAATAGCAAATAGCTTAAATAATCCTCTTGCTCTGCAATAATGTGCAATCAAAAATCTAATAGATGCTGTCAATGAGAACAATACAAGTAATACTGCATTTTCTGTAAAAAAATCGATTCCTGCGAAGATAAGAATCGGGGTGATAATTGCAAAAATCAAATTGCCTATAAGTGTGATATACAACCCTATCGACAGTATTTGCCGTCGGTCGCTCCCCTTGTCAAAGATAAACCTAAAAACACTTTCATTGACACTTAAAGTTATTATAGGGAATAACAGTGCTGGAATTTGAAATAGCAGGTTTGCCGTGCCAAGCTCACTTGTGGTAAGAAACCGAGTGAATATTGGCATCATAAAAAACACCAAAAACTTTGACCCAAAGTTACCAATGGCAATTATCACTGTATTTTTCATCAATTTTTTATATTTATTCAAATTGGTCTCCTTTCCAACAACTTTTTCAAAGTCCAAAAGGCACTTTTTGCAAAGTGCCTTCTTTGTTTATAGAATTATTGAAAATTTCTATTTTTTTTGGTTGCTGTTATTACAATTACTGTTGCAGTAACAAGTCCAATATTAACTGCTAACTCTACAATAAAATTTGTTCCTGCCATTACAATAAACGCATGATATATAATGTTGTTCTCTCCTGCTATACCTCGCAAAACATCTCTGAACAAGAAAATCAAAGATAGCAAAAATATTCCTGTATTAACAACGGGAGAGAGTACTGCGGCAACTAAAACTCCAAGCTGTGTGTCTTTTTGTGACACAGCAGAAAATACAATTCCCGCAACAAGTCCAATAGAAGCCCCTCTTACAAGTGTAACTAAAATAAACAACACCGGGCTTGCTATCCACATTAGATTGGATAATCCAGCCGCTCCTGTGATTCCACTTGCGATGACCACAGCAGAAAAGCACAGACCTAAAAACATACCCGCTTTAGTACCATACAGTGCCGCTCCTACCACAATGGCAGGCAAAACAAGGTTTATCGGTATAGTCCCCGGAGGCCACACAAATGTAGTCAAAGTTTGCACCACCACAATAACCGCGGCAAACATTGCAACTCCCACTAATCTTCTTGTTCTTTCCGAAACAGTTTTTCTCATAATAACTGCTGACATATTTTTCTCCTATTCTTTCTGCCACCACATCCGAACAAAATCCTTACGAACGTGGTGGCATATTTTGTTAATTTATCACACTCACGCCAATATCCGAACGCTTGATTTTTCGTGTAGTGGTTTTTTCAAACTCATCTTGGCGAATACGCACTTTGTGAATGTGTTTGAAACTTGGCAGGGTTTTGTTTAGCTTGTCAATTTCCTGCTTCATAGCGGCTTTTCTTGCGTCTTTGTCCATGTCCTTAACAAAATCTTCGTTTAGGAACACTTCGGCAATCAGCCCCACTTCCTGTCCATTATCGTTCACATCAGCAAGGATAACACACTCGGCAACATAAGGAATGTTATAAACATAGCCTTCCATTTCCTCGGGGTAAATATTCTTGCCGTTAGAAAGAACGATAAGGTTTTTCTTACGCCCTGTGACATAAACTTGCTTGTGTTCATTGATTTTTCCAAGGTCGCCGGTGTGGAACCAACCCTCGTCATCAATTGCCAAAGCTGTAGCTTCGGGATTTTTGTAATATCCCATCATCACATTCTCTCCACGAACGCAAATCTCACCCTCGCCGTTCTCGTTTGGCTGGTCGATTTTCAGCTCAAGGGAGGCGATAAGCACTCCTGTAGTGCGGAAATCGTTGAAGAACAAGCGATTCACCGAAATAAGCGGCGAGCACTCGGTAATTCCGTATCCGTTAAGGATTTTGATACCGATGGCGTCGAAAAAGTCTACCATTTCGGCACGCAATGGCGCACCTCCGCAACCAAGAGCGGCCAAATTGCCACCAAACGAGTCGTGGATAGACTTAAACAGGGTACGTCGCTTGTCGACACCTATTTTGCGCAACGCGTTGCTCATTTTAATTCCCTTGCGCAATTTATCAGCACGACCGCTCTCTTCAGCGTTTGCCCAAATCTTTTTGTAAAAGCTCTCTACATACAGCGGAACAAGGCAAATAAAGTCCGGCTTGTATTCTTTCATGTTAGCCGCCACAGTACGCAGGTTTTCGTTGATACACAGGGTCGCCTGCTTGTTAAAGCAAGCAACAATGTCGCACATAAGCGGATATGAGTGATGGTATGGAAGCACCGACAAGTTCACTTCACCTACGGTGGAGATTTGTGTGCCATGATACAAGCATGAAGTCAGGTTGTTTTGGGAAAGCATAACCCCTTTGCTTGTGCCGGTAGTTCCGGAAGTGTACACCAGCATCTTTAGCTCCTGAGTTGACAGGTCGGCATCCACATACTCAAGGTTGCCGCCATCCAAAGCAGCGCGCCCGGCGGCAATAAGCCCCTCGTAGCTGACAAAGCGGTCGTCTGCTTCGCTTGGGTCAAGGTCAAAGCAAATAAAGTGCTTAACATTCGGCAGCTTATCCAATCTCTCTTTGAATTGCGGAACATATGTAGCCGAAGTGAAAACCGCTTCGCTGTCACTATGGGTTAAAATGTTGATAATTTCGTCAATTGGCAATTCTTTATCCGTTGGGATAACAACGCCTTCTCCTGCAAGTACGGCAAATAGCGTTGTAATCCACTCGAAGCGGTTTTCAGACACAATGGCAACATGACTTGTCTTGTGACCAAGAGTGTACAACCCTGTTCCAAGTGATTGGGTCAGCTTTTGAAACTCGCTGTACGTTACACTTTTTACAACGTCATCTTTTTTGAATTTATAAGCAGTTTTAGCACCTGCCAAACGAGCAGACTTTGCAATAATTTCCTTAAAGTTAGGTGAATACTCCACATAATCAAGCGGGTAATTTCTTTTTTTCATACCTTCCATGGACAAAATCCTCTTTTCTTGATATTATTTATTTATTATCCTTTTAATACCAAATAACAAGGTAAAGTTACAAGCTCCCGCAAATAATATTAAAAGAGTGTGCCTTCTATCTCGGCGGACAGGCGGTGACTTTCCGCCTGGAGCGTATTTTTCTTGCTTTGTCAAAAATGCAAATCGTTGCGTAGCAACGGTTTTTGACAAAGCAAGAAAAACGAGATTGAAGCATGATTGACCTCGATGCCTATTAGAAGGCACCCCCTAAAAGAGTGTTGAACAAGGACTTTTGCTTACGCATTATTCAACCTGTCAAGCCATACTAACCCGGCGTTAAATGCCTCGAACAAGCCTACTCCGTTTAATTGCTTGGCAATTTTCTCGTGGTCGGGGATGGCTGGGTCGGTTTTCAGCACCTGAATCAGAATGTTCTCCGGCACTTCCACATCGTTTTCCCCAATATGAATCGTTTTGTTGGTTAAAACAATCATAAAAAGCACATGGGCTTCTTCCATGTCACCATAGCAATACAAATTCCCCTCTCTTACAAGAGGTTTGCCACGATATATTAGGTGTTTACCTTCAATTGTTTTTTCAAGTATTTTTGTCATGATTCGCACCACGCACGAGGGGAAATCGCGCACAAAAATATAAAATTTGTGCTTTTCCTTACGCGCCCTTTCACTTGTTATTTTCGATTTTTTCTTTAATTTATATATTGATATTATTATACCACAAAAAACGCTGTAAGTCAAGCAAAATCATTCTACAATTACGTTTTCGACTATCCAATCAAACAAATCCAGCATCATATGATGATATATCTCATCCTCATCGACTTCAAAATCCGGCGGAATTTGGTGCCCGTGTTCTACTATACGCCTAAAAATCTCTGCTTCACTATGGATAAACCTAAGTTCCCGACCCATATAGTAAAATACTACTGTGTTTTTCACAGCATGCTCTACTTGTGGTGTTAGATGATAATTAAAAAAGTCATCGTCTGTTGTCCATTCGGGGTTTATTAGGTGTGCCGCCATGTCTCCAAAACTTTCAAACCCATACCTGCGCTTCCACGAGGCATAATCATCCATTAAATCCTCAGTAACTCTATCAACTTCGCATTGCGGAAGAGAAGAAAATTCCGAGTTTTCCAATAAATAATGAAATGCCATGTCAATTATAACAGTGTCTCTCATATCACTTAACAGTATCTCGACGGTTTCTCGTCCCCACATATGCATGGCCATTTCGTCAGTAAACTCTTTTGCAGAAAGCCAGACACCCTGGGTGACTGTAATAAAAACTACGTCCTTTCCTGCAAGGTCATCAGAGCGATATTCTTCTGGGAATGTGACATTTACTAAACTTACCTCACGGATTAAATGCCCTATCAGTCCTTCATCAAATCCGGGGGTTAATTGTCCATTTCCAATGATAAATGGTTCACGCATTTGCTGCGCACTACCTGCCGACCCGGTACCTCCGGCAAAAAATTCACCTGTGAAATGATGAGATATAGTAACTTCCAACATCGCGTCTTTGCCACGAATATCTTCATAAAAAAAGTTGTCCGGTATGGTAATTTCTAATACATAAACTTGTCCGATTTGCGGAGTGCGCCCAAGAATGGCTTGGTTAAATCCAATTTCATCAAGAAATTGCACACCTTCACCATCTTCTTCTATTTGCCAAAAAACATCGTAAAGGCGGTCGCCATGGAACCCATCTATTCCATCAACAATAATTCTTAAACTTAAAATCAGGTGGTCATCATATTGTATTTCTCTTTCAAGTTGGTAAAAATCAATTACGCCAGTAAACTCAAAGACGATTCTGTCGCCTTCTTGTAGTGGACGTTCCGGGTCGCCGTAGTTCCCCGCTTGGTAAAGAAAACGCTCGATTAAATCTTGCATCCCTTCTTCGACTTCCTCATTGGTAAAACGAATATTACGAAAGTCCGCAATGTTGATATAGTCGGCAGGGTTAAAGTCAAGTAATGTTCTGTGGTTTCTACATCCTGTCAGTAATAAGATTGACGGTAACAAAAGCAATATTGCTATGGTCAGTGTGAGTGTTTTTTTCATGGGGCGTCTCCGTCATTTTTTTATTTCTCGTTCTGCTTGACTTGCTCGCAAGTATACAGGGGCGAGGGTGGCATCGCTATAGTCCGCGTTTGGGGCGGCGGTATATTCCTCAAGTGCCACCCGTGCCACCGAATAGGCGGAGTTTGACATCAGCAGGGGTGGCATAAAGGCGGCATTGGGCAAGCCCAGTTCGACGGCAATGTGGCTTCCGTCACCACAGAAGTAGACTGGAGCGAAGTATTCCGCCAGTTCCGCCGCCAACGCCTCTGGGGTAATCAGGCGGTCAGGGGAAAGCCGTGTCATCTTGCCGCCATCTGCTCGGAAAAGGGCATTGTACAGCTGTCCACGC
>WQSD01000095.1 GCA_009788105.1 Oscillospiraceae bacterium
TTCTGCGGCGGTGGGGTGGTGAATGTTAAAAGAAAAAGGGATTAGCACAACTTCGGAATCGTTGTTGTCGTTATCGTTTTCGTCCATTCCCTCGTACCAGCCGACAATTTGGCGAGTAATATAAAGTGTGCGCTCGGCGGCACTGTAATACACGTGAAATCCGGTGGTATAATGCCAAAAAAAACAAACGGGAACATACACATATCTCCCTACAAACTGCACAGGAGCAGACAATCGCACCCGCCGTCCATTCATATCCATTTCACTGGAATAGGGGACAAAAATCACACGTTGGTCGGTGTCACCACGAACAGAAAACATGGTAAAACCCCTTGCCCCCACTGTGACAAGATTCATCTCCAAACTTTCATCTGCTACAAGGCGGGAAAGGTTTATGTACATTGTATCCCCGTCACGGAACACCTCGCGGCGGTTAATTTGCGTCGTACGAACCACTTCGCCACCCTCTCTGTGTTGAACGGTGATGGTATATCTCGGCAATCGGTGGTTTGTTTGTGCGATGAATGTGACAAAATGCCCTGCCACAATTAAAATAAACACCAGCATTGCGGCGGTTATCATGTTCACAATGGTGGCAGTGGGAATGGTAACGTTTCGCCGCTTTCGCTTTTGTCGCGGCGGCTTGGGAGGTTTGGGAGATTTGGGAGGAAGGGAAGGGCGGCGTTTTTGTTGGTTCTGCGGGGGCGTTGGAGCAGGTGGGCGTCCTCCCTCCGGGCGAGGTGGGGCGTTTTGTGGACGCCCTCCGCTTGGTCTTGGACCCTTTGCTCTTGCCTGTTTGTCTTTAGGACGCGGAGCAGGCGGAGTGCGACGACGACCCTCTTGTGGTGGCTGGACAGGTCTTGGAGGATGGTGAGGATTTTTGGGTCTTTGACGTGATTGCTCGCCACTTTGGGTAGGTTGGTTTGGCGGAACTTGAGGCGGACGCACAGGTTGTCCTTGCTCCCGCGGAGGGGGATTGGGCGTGTTTCTCCCACCCTGCCCCCGTGGAGGAGCAGGGATGGGCTTATTCGATTTGTTGCGTTTGTTGCTCATAATGCGTCCTCCTTCAAAACATTATATACTTGAATTACTTCACTTGAACAGATTCAACGACACTCACCCTGTCAGGGCGAACATTGCAAGAGTATGCCTGCACCCTCACTCCCGCCTTTGTCGCTTCTGCCAAGGCATGGGCGAATTCGGGATGGGTGCGGTGATTTGGGGTGAAGTGGGTCACGCCACTCATAGTAATCACAAACACCACGTGGGCTTCGTAGCCCTGTTTTGCCAGCAAGGCAAGCTCTCGCAGGTGCTTCACTCCTCGCTGGGTGGGGGCGTCCGGGAACATTGCCACCCCATCCTCTTCAAGAGTGACACCTTTCACTTCGATAAAGATTTTTCGCTCGCCGACTTCCACATAAAAATCAAAGCGGGACGAGCCGTGCTTCGCCTCTGGTTTGATATGGGTTATGCCAGCAAGATACTTTCCTGACTGTAAATATTCGAGAAAAATCTTGTTCGGGGCGGAGCTGTCGATGTTGACTAATTCCTCCCCCTTATACACTGCCACAAGGTCAAATGCGGTGACACGGTCGGGCTTGTCCGACTTATTCACGTAAACGGTCACACCGGGAACAAGCAATTCTTTGCACCGCCCAGTGTTCTTCACGTGACATTTTTCCACCTGCCCGCCTAACTTTACAAATGCGATAAAGCGGTTCGGACGGTCGATAAATATGCCTTGGTGTATGTTGTGGTAAAGATGCATGGCGGTGCCCTTAAAAAATACGATATACTCGCTACAAAGAGTATATCATATTTTTAACAATTATTCAAGTGTTTATTGCAGGGTTAGAGCAAAATATCAGCCATTAAAATAACGAAAAAGTCACGAAAAAAAAAGGCGACGCAAACGCATCGCCTTTAATTTTTGTTAGAAACTACACTTCGGTAGCAGCGGTTTTCTTAGCAAGAACAGCAATACTTGCCATTGCAATAGCAGCGATAGACAGACCGGCGATAATCACGCCAGGTTCGCCCGCGGGAGGAGTGGTACCATCTTTGCTGATTGTAATAGTGAAATCAGTGTAAAAAGGTGTAGTCTCAGTAGCACCATTGGCAACAGTAGCACGTAGAGTGAATGTGCCAGTATTTTCAGCGTGAGCCGTCAATACACGAGTGGCTGCATTTAGAGTAGCCGCGTCTGTAGTACCAACGATAGACCAAGTGATGTTACGGTTAGTGCCAACAGTTGTTGTTTGTGGCAGAGTAACAGTATTACCTACTCTGATGTTAGTATCGAAAGTTGGGATAGACGCACGTGTTACAGGAACGAAAGCTTGTTGTTGGTTGTTGTCGCCTGTGCCTGGCTGATTAGCGCCACCTGGCTGTTGGAACACTTGAAGAGATGTTAACATCGGAAGACCCTGGTCATTAGTTGAATTAGGAGGCATAATATTAGTTATAGTGCGGATACGAACATAACGGAATTCGCCTGTGTGTGTTAGATTAACAGTAATAGGTCCAGGTGTAAATCCATCAAGAGTAGTATTAGCTGTAATTACATCACTTGCAACAGTCCAACCATTTTGGTTGAAAGAGCCTAATGGCGCAGCTCTGTTAGGGTTTTGTAGTCTACCATCTTCGTACAAAAAGCTGTCTGGCACCCAGTAAGGAGCCAAGTCATCATAATTTGCTACTTCAATTACGAATGTTCCGAGAATACCACGAGCGTCTGGAAGAGCTGTTTGATAAACAACAAGTTGATTAAATCTTTGTGGTGTTCCAAAGTCTACACCAACCCAAAGACCTGGTCTGTTATTGGTGGCAAACCAATCAGCCTCAGGGTTGCCCTGCATTTCACGATAGGCAGCTTGAAATGCAGCTAATTGTGTTGCATTTGTACCAAAAGTGATACGCTGATTGGTATCGTTAATGTCAATATTGCCATTAAGCAAACGATAAAAAGTTACAGTACTACGATACAAAAGTGGTGCAATAGTGCGCGGGAATGAAGCAGGATTGTCGCCAGCAGCATTCATCTGTGTGTTCAACGCCAAATTCACTGGCGCGGCGGATGAATTTAGCCCAAGGAAACTGAACAGTGACATCATCATCACAACAGCAATAGCCAAGGCTAAAAGTTTTTTTGTTTTTCTCATGTGAAAAACTCCTTTTTGATAAGTATTTTTTGCACAAATCGTACAAGACGATTCATGCTTTGTTTACATTATACACTACTTAGTAAAGTTTGTCAATAGGGAAATTTGTTTTTTTTTGAATTTTTTTGAATTTTTTTTACAATTTGTTTTTGTTTAGGTTATACAATGCGCAAAAAGGGTGGTACAAAGCCAAAAAATGTAATGATTTTCTAATTTGACTATTAAGATAGAATAAATATAAAATTTCATAAAACTTTTTAGCTGAATATCAATACGCAAAAAACATTGTCATTGCGGGCTTGACCCGCAATCTCATCAAATATTGAAGTTTCATGAGATTGCGGGTCAAGCCCGCAATGACAATGCCGTTTGTTTAATTTAAGACTTAAATTTAAGCTGTTATTTTTGATTCCATACAAGTCTAACTTGATATTCATCACACCCCTAATTCACAAACACTACCCCAACAGTCAGTGCAACCAGTGTCACGAAAAACACCATGTCTCTCATTCCCATTCGCAATTGCTTCATTTTAGTGCGTCCTGCTCCTCCACGATAGCAACGGCACTCCATAGCCACCGCAAGGTCCTCTGCACGGCGAAAAGCGGAGATGAACAGGGGTATGAGGATAGGTAGCAGACTTTGCACCCGCTTTTTCAGGCTACCGGTGGTGAAATCTGCGCCACGTGCTTTTTGGGCAGACATAATCTTGTCCGTTTCCTCGATAAGTGTTGGTATAAAGCGGAGTGCTATGGTCATCATCATAGCAAACTCGTGTACCGGCAGGCGAATTAGTTTGCCCGGGGCAAGAAGTCGCTCGATTCCGTCGGTAAGGTCAATGGGGGAGGTAGTGTATGTCAACACAACAGTAGACACGACAATTAGCATGATAATGCGACTTGCCATCATAGCGGCAAAGTAAATACCCTCGCCATAAATGCGAAAAATCCACCATTCTATAAGTGGATAGCCCTCGCCACGAGTGAGAAAAAGATTTAGTGACCCGGTGAATAATATAATGAAAATTAGAGGCTTTAGACTTTTCAGCACGGTGCGGGGCGGTATAGTGCTGACTGCCACTAATACAAGCACCACCGCGGCAAGTAAAAGATACGCCCATAAGGAGCGCGCGAGAAAGATTATAACCATAAGTGCCATGGTGGCAATGATTTTTGTCCGTGGGTCAAGGCGATGCAGAAATGAATTTCCGGGGAAAAATTGACCGAGGGTTATGTCTTTAAGCATTTATGACGTCCCTTTATATTGATGTTTTCAAACTTAATTCTTCATTCCAACAATCTCTGCATTTCTCCAAGCACAGCCTCAAGGCCGCTTGCGGCAGGAAAATCCCGCAGGGCTTTTCGGATGTTTGGTGCATCCCGCTTCACTTTGTTTATCGCATTAAACAGGCTGTTTCCGTTTAGCTTCTCGTCATCGGGAAGTACGTGGACAAGTCGCCGCTTCTCGAAATATTCTGCGTTTTGTATCTGGTCACCGCGACTTGCCGCCAAGCCAAGGGGGATAAGCAAAGATGGCTTGCCTAAGCCGAGAATCTCGAATATCGCCGTCGCCCCTGCACGGGAAACAACCAAGTCGCACGCCGCATACAGGTGGGGTAGCTCCTTTGTAACGAAATCGTACTGCACATAACCGCACGTGCCGCGCAGGCTGTCATCAATGTTGCCCTTACCGCAAATGTGAACCACTTGAAATTCCTCAAGCAGCTTGGGCAAACCTCCACGGAGGGCGTTGTTAATGTTCACCGCACCGCTACTGCCCCCCATTACAAGGACAATAGGCTTGCTTTGGTCAAAGCCGGTCAGTTCAAGCCCCCGTTGCTTCCGTCCCTCTAATAGCTGTGGGCGAATGGGAATGCCGGTGCAGACACTGCGGAACTTTTTCCCTGCAAGGGGAGCAAGAGTATCCTCGAATGCACAGCAAAATGTGGTGCAATGGGGTAGCGAAATGCGGTTGGACAAGCCCATATGCAGGTCGCTTTCGTGCACAATTACAGGAACACCGCAAGATTTCGCCGCTTTCACCACAGGATAGGCAACAAACCCCCCTTTGCTGAACACAAGGTCGGGTTTTATGCGGCGGATAAGCTCTTTCGCTTCTTTGATGCCCTTGCGTATCTCGAAAAGGTCGGTGAAGTTTTTCATTGACAGCTGGCGGCGGAACTTTCCGGCGGAAATGCCATGAAACTCGTAGCCCGCTTCACGGATAAGGCGTTCTTCCATGCTGTTACGCTGTCCAATGTACACAAGGGAGTATTCGTGGGCAGGTAAAGTTTGCATTATAGCAAGGTTTGGGGTGATATGCCCTGCCGTGCCACCCCCGGTGAATAGTATTTTTTTCATGGGGTCTCCTCTTGAAAAGGCGGTTAAGAATTAAAAATGAAGAATGAAGAATTAAGGTAGATTTGCTTACGCAAATCGCAATCTGAAGAAAAAGGTCAAGGTCAAAAGAAAGGTCAAGACCGTGGGACGCTGTCCCGCCCCCTGCCACTTTTTGAAAAAAGTGGACAAAAACTTTGGTAAAAAGGGATTTAATACA
>WQSD01000096.1 GCA_009788105.1 Oscillospiraceae bacterium
CGAACTAATCGAGGAAATCCCCCTATCTCGCCTTGGCAAGTCAGAGGAAGTAGCGGAACTGATACACTTTCTCGCTTCAGACAACTCAGGGTACATCACCGGGCAGATTATTGGGGTTGATGGGGGCATGGTGATTTAATCGTGGAGATGAATATCCTACCCAAAATACTCCAACCCAAGCTGTGTCCGATTGCTGACCCCCATTTTTTCCATAATAACAACGATATTGTTCCGCACTGTGCCTTCGCCAAGGAACAGTTGGGCGGCAATTTCTTTATTTGTCATTCCTTGTGCCACAAGGCGGGCAATGTCCTTTTCCCGTGGCGTGAGAGTTTCGAGCGCGGGATTTTCTTGTTGGGTTAGCTTTTTCATAACGTCCATGTCAAGCACCCCCGACCCGCCCATCATAGTGCGCAATCTGCCAGCAATATCAGCGATTTTGTCCATCTTGATAAGATAGCCATCTGCCCCGGCAGACAGAGCTTGCTGAATGTTGGGTTTGTCGTCAAAAGTGGTCAGCATCATGATTTTTATGTGGGGGTAACGCTTTTTTATCGTTCGCACAGCGGCTATTCCATCCATGACAGGCATCCGAATATCCATAAGGATAATGTCAGGATTCACTTCTTCGCACAGGCTTATTGCCTCGTCCCCGTTGCTTGCCATGCCCGCCACAGTAATGTCCGCCTCTTTTGACAGGGTGATGGACAAACTTTTTCGGATAAGTGCATCGTCATCTACGATTATTAACTTCATGTGGTTATCTCCTACAGGGGGTACAGGGTGTCAACACGCTTTATTGCTCCGCCAAATAAATACAGTATACAATAATACATTTTGTTTGTCAAGGGCGTAGTGCAAAAGTAAAAAGTAAAAAAATCAAAAAAAGACTTGAAAAATATTTCGATATGTTGTATAATAGTAAGTAGAAAGAAACTTATCGTAAAAAACGGAGGAATAAACATGATTTCAGCTGGAGATTTTAGAAACGGAATTACATTTGAAATGGAGGGCACTGTCTACCAAATCATTGAGTTCCAACATGTTAAGCCGGGAAAAGGTGCGGCGTTTGTTCGCACAAAAGTGCGTAATGTTATTACAGGAGCGGTAACAGAGCGTACATTCAGCCCAACAGAAAAGTTCGAGAATGCTTTTGTGGAGCGTCGCGAGATGGCGTATCTGTACAACGACGGAACACTATATTATTTTATGGACAACGAAACATTCGAGCAAATTCCGGTAGATGCAAGTAAGCTGACCGACAGCTTTAAGTTTGTTAAGGAAAACATGGTGTGCCGCATTGCTTCATACAAAGGGGAGGTGTTTGACGTTGAGCCACCTAACTTTGTCGAGCTTGTGGTGACAAGCACCGAGCCAGGCTTTGCAGGCAATACCGCCCAAGGAGCGACCAAAACAGCTGAACTTGAAACCGGGGCAAGCATTCAAGTGCCGCTGTTTATCGAAAATGGCGAACTGTTGAAAATTGATACTCGCACAGGAGAGTATCTGTCCAGAGCTAAAGGATAATATACAAATGTGACTATTGAGATAGACCGTGTTGCAAAGTTTCAGCTTTTCGTTCCATGAGCTAACTGAATAGTCACATACAAAATCCCCCTAAGGCTGTTGCCCTCGGGGGATTTATTCTATAATACCGTCACTTCCAAGCTCCCTAACGTCACAGTTGCTCCACGCCCGGCGGCAGGATATACGCTACCTGACAATACCATGATTGTGCCGTCAGTTTTGGCGTTTTTGCCGTCACATTTGGCACGGATTTTGTTTTATGCCAAGCTATAAGATGCAATGCCCTCTTCCATTTGTTCTAACGCTTGTTGAAGAATAGAACGAGGGCAAGCTATGTTCATGCGCATAAACCCTTTCCCGCCTGCACCAAATGTCGTTCCGCGGTGCAACCACAGCTTTGCCTTGTTGGTGATGATTTCATCTAATTCATCGTCGGAAATTCCAAGCTCACGAAAATCAAACCAGGCAAGATATGTAGCTTCAGGTTTGATGAGCTTAACTTGAGGCAGTTTGGTTTTCAAAAAATCGTCAATTAACTTCATATTATCCGAAAGATAGCCAAGCAATTGACCAAGCCACTCCTCGCCATCTGTGTATGCCGCCACACAAGCGGCAATTTCCATCACGCCAATTTGTGACACGCCGAACTTATCATACTCATGCAAAAATCGCTTCCGCATTTTCTCGTTTGATATGAAAATGTTCGCAACAGGCAGGGATGCAAGATTAAAGGTCTTTGTTGGTGCAGTGCACGTTACGGTGATGTTACTAAAATCTTCGTTTAATCCCGCAAACACCAAATGGTTGTGCCCATTGTACACAATATCCTGATGAACTTCGTCGGCAATTACATACACTTTGTGACGCAGGCATATCTCTCCTAATTTCACAAGTTCCTCGGCTGTAAAAACTCTTCCTACCGGATTGTGCGGATTGCAAAGGATGAATACTTTGACATTTTCCTGGATAATTTGCCGCTCAAAATCATCAAAATCTATCCCGTAACGACCATTGTGTTCCGTCAATTGGTTGACTACCAACCGTCGCTCGGTTGCCGCAACAGCACCCAAAAATGGATAGTACGCAGGTTGTTGAATAATAATTCCATCGCCCGGGTCGGTCAATGCCATTATCGCTACATGAATTGCATTTACAACTCCGGGAGTGGTGACAAGCCAATCAGGTTGCACCGTCCAATTGTGACGCCTTGCAAACCAATTTTGCAGCACGCTAAAATATTCTTGCCCCAATTTGAAGTAGCCAAATATGCCATGCTCAGCTTGCTCGTTTATTGCATTTATCACACATTCCGGAGCAGCAAAATCCATGTCCGCCACCCACATAGGCAGCACATCTTCCGGCTTGCCACGGGTGACCGGGTCATATTTCATACTGTATGTGCCGCGTCTGTTGATAATTTTGTCAAAATCATAAGCCATATTGTTATTCCTCCAACGCCGACGAAAGGTCGGCAATTATGTCATTCACATCTTCTATTCCCACAGACAAACGCAAAAGTTTGTCTGTTATGCCTTTGGACAATCGTTGCTCTTCAGGCACATCTGCATGAGTTTGCATATATGGATACGTCATCAAACTTTCTACCCCGCCCAAACTTTCGGCAAAATGCACAAGTTTTATGCGTTCCAGCATATCTCGTGCTGTTTTCGCATTGTCAACTTCAAAAGAAATTACAGCACCAAAGCCATCTGCTTGCTTATTGTTGACAGCGTGACCTGGGTGGTCCTCAAATCCGCAGTAATACACCGCACGAACTTTGGGTTGCTTTCTTAACCAGTGAGCAATCACATTAGCAGACTTTTCATGCTGTCGCATACGCAGTGCCAAAGTCTTAATGCCACGAATTATCAGCCAACTGTCAAATGGTGACAAACACGCCCCTGTAGAAGTATAAATAAAGCGTAATCGCTGGATTAACTCAGCATCATTCACCACCAAAAAGCCTGCCAAAGTGTCATTATGACCACCAAGATATTTCGTGCCGCTGTGAATCACAATATCCGCACCCAAAGTTAAGGGGCGCTGAAGATAGGGAGTGAGAAATGTATTGTCTACCACAAGCAAAAGTCCATTCGCTCGCGTGATTTGTGCAACGGCGGCAATATCCGTTACTTGCATCATGGGATTTGTGGGCGTTTCCACAAAGACGGCCTTTGTTTCAGGGCGAATTGCACCCTCAAGTGCGTGAATATCCCCTGTATCAAGAAGTGTGACCCGAACTCCGTTTTTCGCTGAAATGTGCCGGAATAGCCGTACAGAGCCGCCATACAAATCATCAGAAGCGATAATGTGGTCGCCGGGTGAGAACAACTCCATCAATGCGGTGATTGCCGCCATTCCCGTAGAAAAGGCGAGAGCCTCCGCCCCCTCTTCCAGGTTCGCTACTATGTCCTCTAAATATTCACGCGTTGGGTTTTGTAATCGGCTGTAATCATAGCCGGTACTTTGCTCTACTCCGGGGTGTATAAACGTCGCCGACTGAAAAATCGGCACACTTACAGCTCCGGTATTGTCAAAGCGTTTGTTACTGCCATGAACACATTTTGTGTTAATTTTCATTTTCAAAAACCCTTTCAGAATACCGAACACTGCCCATGGCATCTTTTGAATAAAAATCTGCACCGATTCGGTCTGCATACTCTTGCGTAAGAACAGCTCCACCCACCATAACAAGACAATCAGGAGCTTTTTTTCGCAACATAGCAATAGTTTCTTCCATATAAACCACAGTAGTGGTCATTAGCGCACTAAGACCCACCAATCGGACATTTTCACGCAACACAGTGTCAACAATAACATTCGGCTCAACATTTTTACCCAAGTCAATAACCTCGAAATTATAGTTCTCAAGCAATACCTTTACAATGTTTTTACCAATATCATGAACATCGCCTTTTACTGTCGCCAGCACAATTTTTCCGCGGCGCACTTGGCTTTCACCTTGTTTTGACAGGCTAACCTTGATAGCTTCAAAAGCGGATTTGGCCGCCTCGGCACTCATCAAAAGTTGCGGCAAAAATATCTTGCCCAATTCAAAATTTTCGCCAACTTTGTTTAATGCGGGAATTAAATGTTCGCTTATTATCACAAGTGGTTCAGTGTTTTCAAGCATAGTTGTTGCCAACTGCCCCGCTTCACTTCGTAAGCCTTTTACAATTGCGTCATGTAAAGTTAAGTCAGAACCTGTTGTTGGTGCTATTGTTTTGCTTGGCTCACCCGATTTTGCAAAACGAGTGATGTATGCGGCACAATTTTCATCTTTAGCGGTCAATGTGTTGTACGCCGCAAAAGCGTCCATCATGGCATCGCTTAACGGATTGATAATGCCTGCACTTAAACCGCGGTTCATTGCAAGAGTGAAGAAGGTGGCACTTATTTTTTCCCGTTCGGGCAAGCCAAAAGAAATGTTAGATACACCTAAAACTGTGTGTGTACCAAGCTCTTTTCGCACACGCTCAATAGTTTCAAGAGTAATCTTTGCATTGTTTTCACCCGTACTAACAGTCATTGCTAATGGGTCGATTATAATATCTTTTCTGTCAATGCCATGTTGGACAGCGGCGGCGATAATTCGCTCTGCAATTTCCATTCTCCCTTGGGCTGTATCGGGAATTCCATCGTCGTCCAACGTAAGTGCAACTACTGCCGCGCCATATTTCTTGACAAGCGGGAGAATTGATGCAAGGGATTCCGCTTTGCCATTTACCGAGTTTAGGAGTGGTTTTCCGTTGTAAATTCGCAACGCATTCTCGGCGGCAATCGGGTCGGAAGTGTCAATTTGCAGTGGTGTATCAGTAATGCTTTGCAAGCCAACAACCGCATTTTTCAGGACTTGCGCTTCGTCAATTTCAGGCAGACCTGTGTTTACGTCAAGAATTTCTGCCCCATGTTCAATCTGGTTCAATCCTTCTGCGAAAATATAGCTCATATCATTTTCACGCAAGGCTTGTTTAAGTCGCGGTTTGCCCGTGGGGTTGATTCGTTCGCCGATAATAACGGTCTTGTCTTCAAACACCACGCTTTTACCATAGGAGGACACAACAGTAAGCGATTTTTTCGTCGGCGGGGCAAGGACTATCCCTTTGCACGCTTTCACTACAGCCGCCATATGTTCAGGTGTGGTGCCGC
>WQSD01000097.1 GCA_009788105.1 Oscillospiraceae bacterium
TAGCCCCTTTTTTCAAAAAGGGGCTAAGTGGGGTTTGGGGCAACGCCCCAAGAAATGAAGAATTAAGAATGAAAAATGAAGAATTAAGGTAAATTTGCTTACGCAAATCGGATTTTATGGTAGGGAATGTTGTTCTGCAGGGACGGCTGGTGTTGTTATCCCGTGCCAACTAAAGCCACCCCGTCAGGTGGAAAATCGCCACCTGCCACCCCTCCGCAGAGGGAAAGAAGAGCAAGAGCAGGTCTTATCTGTACGCAGGTGGGCGGATTTCCATGCCCGCTCACCTTTTGGCACAGCCTACTCCCCCTTAACCACAACATTTATCTTACCCACAACGTCCGGGTAAAACTTCACAGTTAAAGTATATGTGCCGTGGGCTTTTATATCCCCGCCGGCGTCAATTTTCCGTTTGTCAAGGGCGATGCCGTGTTCACTTTCGAGGATTCCTGCCACCTCCTTTGTCGTCACCGCACCGTACAGGCGGCCGTCACCTCCGGCAGGCTTGACCACAGTTACAGTAATGGACTCTAACTTTGTGCAAATGTCACGACAGGCTTGCTTTTCGGTTTCCGCTTTATATTGACGGGACTGCTCCTTTGCCGCAAGCTCGTTTAACGAAGCCGCGTCCGCCTCCTTGGCAAGCCCCTTTGGCAAAAGAAAGTTGCGGGCATAACCGTCCGAGGCGTTTATTACCTCGCCCGCTTTCCCTTGTCCTTTAACATCTTTGAGTAAAATTAGTTTCATGCCGTTCCTCCAAAAAATATTTTAATTATCTATTGACCTTTTAGTCAAAATGTGATATGATATTTACTGCTGAATATATAGTACCATATTTTTCGGGGAAAATCAAGTAAATAAAAGCTAAAATAAAAAAATCAAAAAATTTACAATTTGCCTATTTACAAATTGGCAAACTTGTGATATACTACTTGTTGCTATAAAAAAACAGGCACAAACTATATCTCTAAAGGATGAAAATTTCAAAATGAACAAAGTTAAAAAACATACAAAAAAACTACTTATGGTAGCCGTTGCGGCAGTGCTAACATTTGGCTTGCTTGCTTGCAACTACTTTAATTTTTCCATGTCGGACTATTTGAATGTCCCGGATATTCGTAGCATCTCGGTCAGCGGAAGCGACATTGAAGAGCGTGTGAATAATCACAGAAACTCTATTCTCCGTGCCAGAGCAACTTGGGGCGACCCGGAGCGCGCCGTGGAAGAGGGCGACCGTGTTACGTTCCAATTTTTTGGACTTACTGAATTTGCTCCTGTTGTTGGTGCTATTGAAGATGGGCACCACTTGCTTTTCGGTTTCCTTATTACTGTTGATAATGTTGACGAATTCCAAGGCGACCGCAACGATGTTGTGTTCCACTCTTTCCCTGCGGAAGATGAGAACGACGACAACGATAATGACAACGATAGTGACAATGATAGTGACAATGACGACGAGAACGATGCTAACGGCAACGATGAAAATGACGAGAATGATGAAAACGACGAAAACGACGAAAATGATACCCCCGCAGAGCAAACCCTTGAACAAATAATCGCAGAGATTATGGACGGTCTGCTTGGAGAAACCCCGGACATTGGCGAGCCGTTCCGTCGCAATATCACGATTCCTTATGGTTTTGACGAAAACGATGACAACGAAAATCGTATTGGCGGTAGTGATGCCATAGTCGAAATTACCATATACCACCACTTCGAGGGAACATTCTTCGAGGGCGGAAGCGGCTCTGCACCAGGTCAAAATCAACCATTCTTTGAAATCGGTGGCGGATCTTTCATTCCAGGTTTTGAAGATGAAATGATTGGTCTATATGTAGACGAGATTGGCATGGTTGAAGTGACTTTCCCTGAGGATTATAATCCGGAAGCACTTGCAGGAGAGGACGCCATGTTCTTTACCATTATTCGTACTGTGGAAATTCTGCCGGAGTGGAACGATGCCTTTGTATTCGAGCATACTGACTCTGACACAGTAGCCGAATGGACAGAAGAGGCAACAAACAACGCCAGAGCAGCACTTGCTTTCGAATATATTATCGAAAATTCCTATTTCCCTGACAATAACTTCCCACGTCGCGAATTGCGGGCTATCTATAACCGCATGTTTGAGGAGTACACCCAGCATATTTTGTGGGATATTAACTGGCAAACCGGGGAACGCCGTTACAGAAATTTAGAGGAGTTCGCAAGAAGCCCTCAGTTTGGTCTTGGTTCAAATGCAACAGTTGAGGATCTTGAGCGTATAACTGCTGTTTTTGCAGGCAGAGAACTGCGAGAAACAATGGTTATTAAGTATATTGCAAACGCACTTGATTTTGAGCTTACCAACCGCCAATTTAATGACCGCCTTGCTGAAACTATTCAAGAAGCCTTTGATGCACAAAGAGAGGCGCACTATGAAACAACGCGAGGAAGTTTCCAGTCTTTCCGCGAGTTTAACAGAAATGTTCGTGACAGTCAAACACGCGAAAGGTTCGAGCTTCAATTTATGTTTGAAGATATTTTTGACTGGCTGTCCACGCCCGGCTATGTAAGTGTTACCAATGATTAAAAGCAAAAGGTCATCCCAACGGATGGCCTTTTTTGTTTTGAAAATTCTGAATTAAAGTTTTGGTGGGTTGTAGGGGGCTTTTTCAAAAGCCGCCCTACGCCCTTGACCTTTTTTCACAAAAAAATTTTTCCGCACCCCCTTGACAAAGTAAACATAAGGTGATATAATGTACATATACAACAAGCACACTACCGAACACAAGGAGGAAGAAATGGACATAATCATTAGCAGTAACAGCAGTAAGCCCATTTACGAGCAGATTACCATGCAAATCAAGGGCATGATAATGGGCGGCGAGCTGGTCACTGGCACGCCGCTGCCCTCGATGCGAGCCATGGCAAGGTCGCTTCACGTCAGCGTTATCACCGTGCAAAAAGCATACGAAGACCTACAGCGGGACGGCTTTATCGACACAACCGTTGGGCGGGGGAGCTTTGTCGCGGCACGAAATGCGGACTTTATCCGCGAAGAGCAGCAACGGCGGGTGGAACACCACCTTGCCAAAGCGGCAGAAATGGCACAAACATACGGCATTCCATTAGAAAAACTGGTGGAGCTAATCAACTTATTCTACAAGGGAGAAATATAACCATGAGCATGATTTTAGAAGTTAAGGACTTGTGCAAGCAGTTTCCGAAAAGCGAGTTTAAGCTGGATAATGTGTCTTTTTCCATTCCAAAGGGCAGCATTATGGGCTTTGTGGGGGAAAACGGCTGTGGCAAGACTACCACAATGAACTGCATTCTTGGCACGATTATCAAAGACAGCGGAAGCGTGCGGATTTTCGGGGAGGAAATGACCGACGCCGCCACCCACATCCGTGACGACATTGGAGTAGTGTTCGACAGCTTTCCTGTTCCCGTCAAGTCAACCCCGCGAAAGCTGGCGAATGCTATGCGGTGCATCTTCAAAAACTGGGATGACCAACTGTTTAACGAGTATTTGGAGCGGTTCAAGCTAAAGCCTGACACAGGCAATTTTTCCCGTGGCATGAGCATGAAGCTGGCGTTGGCGATAGCCCTGTCACACCATCCGAAATTGCTGATTTTCGACGAAGCCACAAGCGGACTTGACCCGGTGATTCGTGATGAAGTGCTGGACATTTTTCTTGAATTTGTCAGCAACGGCGAAAATTCTATCCTGCTGTCCTCGCATATCACGTCCGACCTTGAAAAGGTGGCGGATTACATCATGTTTATGCAGGAGGGCAAGGTGGTTTTCACCGAGGAGAAAGACGTGCTGAAATACGGCTATGGCATTATGCGCCTGACCGCCGCACAGTTCGACGCCCTTGACCCACGAGAGATGCTGACCTATCGCCGCCGTGACTATCAGACGGATGTGCTGGTGAAAAATCGCACCGCCATGGTCGCCAAATACCCGGACACAGTCGTTGACCTTGCCACAATCGAGGAAATAATGCTGCTGTTAGTGAAAGGGGAATCGTTATGAGAAAAGCAAAAAGATTGTGGGGGCTGTGGTTGTTGGATTTTCATAGCACAAGAGGAATACTTATTTTTGGGCTGTTCATTAGCTCGGCGGTTTTTGTGGGTGCGTTATTTCTTCCCGCAATAAGTTTAACTTTTGCGATTATAGCTGCTATGCTTTTAATCCCAAGCACGCAACATATGAGCTTCGATAGATGGCAACGTATCCAGCTTTCCATGCCAATACATCGACAGGACATGATAGACATAAGGTTTCTTAATTGTTTGGGGACAATGTTATTTACTGTGATAGTTATGTGTGTCCTTATAGTTCTAATTTCAATTATTCACCCTAATCCTTGTGAAAATATTAGGGTTTTGAAATTTAGCGATATTCCTTTAGTATTATCCTTGGCAGTATTGCCCAGTTACAAGTTGGCTATGGACTTTGGCAGGGTGACAAGATATGCGTCTAAACGAAAACGCTTGGCGGTTTGGACATTGCCGAATTTAATTACTGTGTTTTTTCCGCTTATTATTATACTATGGGGTCAAAGATTACTTGATGTGACACCCGAAAGCATTGGTGTTATCCTTTTTGCCATTGCACTAACCGTATTCATAACCTCATACGCTATTTCTAAAAAACTATTTGCAAAGGTGGATGTGTGATGAAAAACTATAAAAATTTGCACGGCAATGGCACACAGCCAAGAAAAGCCCTGTTCGCTTGGGCGAGCCGTACCGACGGACCGTATTTTCTCACCATCGCATCCGTTGTGATGTTTGCTGTGCTGTTTACAATATTCGGCAAAAGGGATGGGGACGAATTAAATTGGCTGTATCTTGTGATATTTTGTATGCCTGTTGGCATTCATATGGAAAGCATAAATCTATTAAGGTTTCGTAAGCTCCAGTGCTATCATCTCACTCTCGCAGTGCGGCGGCGGGACATGGTTTTCGTCCGTTATGTGCTTGCTACACGGATAATATTGATAACCACAGCCATAACCTTTGTAATGTTTGTTTTAGGCTGGCTGATACGTCCGGTCATCTTTGAAAATGGGCTAATTTACGCTATGTTGGATGTTCTGCTTATGTTGGGTGTGCATATTATCGTGACAAGTGCGGCGATGGTGGCATCTTTCATAAAAAAGGGTATCTACTTTATGTTGGTGGGAATTGCAAAGATGATATTTGTTGGAGCAGTATTTGCTTTTCAGATGAATTTGGGGTTCGGTATTTCCCCGTGGGTTCTTCCATTTGCTGTGCTTGCAGTATCCGTACCTGTATTTTGGGGTTCGTACTTTGTGTCGGTTAGGTTGTATGAGCGAGAGGATTTGTGTGGGCAGGGGTAACATCGCAAACAATAAACACCCCCCTATCTCCGTAAGTGGAAATAGGGGATTGACGATAAAGGGCAAAGTCGTGGGGTTTCACCCCACACCCGACCAGTTTTTTGTAAAAAACTGGACTAAAAACTTTTTCTCACAAAAGCATTTCATGCTTTTGTATCAAGGTTTTTGAAAGTCCAGAAAACTTTTTGCAAAGTCCTTGTGAGCGCCGAAGGTTGCGGCATTGCTGGCTTTGCCAGCAAACAGGCAACCGGAGTGCGTGAGCGGGCAAGTTTTCTGGTGGGGTTTGGGGCAACGCCCCAAG
>WQSD01000098.1 GCA_009788105.1 Oscillospiraceae bacterium
TGGGCGTCGGTCAAATCGCTTTTTGAATAGCCGCTACCTTTTGAAAACTCCGCCACCTCGCCCAACTTACGCGTTTCCCATGCGTTAGTGTAGCCCTTAAATCTGATTTGTGGCACGTTATTGCTCATGGTCTGGGGCCTCCTTTGCAGAAAACAAAAAACGCTCGAAATCGCTTTCAAACAGTCTATCTTGCACAATGCGATACTTTTCAAATTCTGTTTCGGCGTGTTGCTTTGCAATTTCCGCCGACACTTTGCCCGCATCAGATAAAATTTCACGGTCTGTCGCCTTGATGAAAGCATTCAACCTGCTTTCCCAGTCTGCCATGGTCATGGGAATTTTGCGCATAGCCATATCCTCGGCAATGTCCAAATAGGCATTCACTAATCGCTCAAGTTGCACAAGCTCAAACTCGGTCAAATAGTTTTTTGCTACGGTTACGTCGAACTTTTGGATTTTGCCATCTGGTGCGTCCGTCCACGTTGTCAGCCCCATGTGCTTCTTTTCTGCATCAGCACGGCTTACAATAAGCTCCGCAGCCGTATGCCCGTGAATAGCCCAATGCAGCTTGTTTTGAACTGTGGCGAAAAAGCGTTTTGTCGCCTTTGCCGTCACATCATAGTCAACACTTGTGGCGTAAATATCTGTGATTTTTAGGTAAAATTTTCGTTCCGAAAGGCGAATTTCACGAACACGTTGCAAGTGTTCTTCAAAATACTTGTCTGTAAGCGGACTGCCCGCCTTGATACGCTCGTCGTCCATAACAACTGCCTTTATGGTAAATTCTTCAATAATGTCGGTCGCCCACTTGCGGAATTGAACGGCACGCTCGGAATTTACTTTATACCCTACGGCAATAATGGCTTTGAGGTTATAATGCTTGGTGTTGTATTGTTTGCCGTCATCGGCAGTTATCCGAAAATTTCGGATAACTGAATTTTCGTCAAGTTCGCTGTCTGAAAATATTTTTTTCAAATGGTTGTTGACGGTGCGAACATTTATGTTATAAAGCTCCGCCATCATTTTTTGCGAAAGCCAAACATTTTCATCGACATAAATGGCGTTCGCTCCTGCCTCGCCGGTGGAGGTGATAAACGTCAAATATTTCTCGGCACTACTGCTAATTGCCGGCACTTGCGGCTTTTTCTTATTACTCACGCTCCACCTCCAAACACCCGCATTGTCGCCGCAATTAGCTCGGCTGTGTCGTCGGTCACGGCAAGCTGGTCAAGCAGAGCGAGAAATTCCGCTTCGTTCTGCGCGATTTGGGCATTCAGGTCAGCCATATCCGCCGAAAGTGCCACGATGTCAATCTGCTCCTCCGCCTCGAAGGTGTCCACATAACGGGGGATGTTCAGATTGTAATCATTGGCGACAATCTCGTCAAAAGTGGCAAGATGGGCGTATTTCTCGATATTCTCACGGCGTTTGTATGCGTCCACGATTTTGGCGATGTCTGCGGGGCGCAGATTATTCTGATTTTTCTGTTTCTCGAAGTCGTTCGATGCGTCAATGAACAGCACGTCACGATTTTTGCGATTTTTCTTCAAAATCAGCACAACAGTCGGGATGCTCGTGCCGTAGAAAATATTGGCGGGCAAGCCGATGACCGCATCAATCGCACCGCTTTCAAGCAGCACCTTGCGAATCACGCCTTCTGCCGCGCCACGGAAAAGCACACCATGGGGGAGGACAATGCCCATCGTGCCGCTGTCTTTAAGGTGATAGTATCCGTGCAACAGGAAGGCAAAATCCGCCTTGGACTTGGGCGCGAGCTTTCCGTATTTCTCGAAACGCGAATCGGAAAGAAACTTGTCCGCCGCACTCCAAAATGCGGAATATGGCGGGTTCATCACCACTGCATTAAACTGATGCGGCTCCTCGGTGGGCCAGTCGGCGTCCAGCGTGTCCCCATTGTTATGGCGGAACTGATTGCGGTCAACACCATGCAAAATCAAGTTCATTCGCGCAAGGTTGTATGTGGTAGTGTTCAGCTCCTGCCCATGGTAATGCACCTTTGCAGGGTTGGCAAGAAACTGCCGAATAGTCAACATCAATGACCCCGAACCCATTGCAGGGTCATACACATGAAAAGGCGCGGTGTTCTCCTGTCCGATAGAGCAAATCTCGGAGATAATACGGCTCACCGCCTGGGGTGTGTAAAACTCCCCCGCCTTCTTGCCAGCGCCTGCGGCAAATTGCCCGATGAGGTACTCGTATGCATCACCAATCACGTCGCCCTCGTGACCGAATAGGTCAATCTCATCAAGGGTTTTGATGACTTCCATGATGGTCACGTTCCGCTGTTGGTCATGTGAGCCGAGTTTTGTTGAGCCAAGGTCAATATCAGCGAACAGCCCGCCGAAATGTTCCCCGTGGCTTTCTATGGCAGTAAATGCCTTTTTCAAGTGGTCAAGTTGAAAATCATAGCTTGACGCCTTTTGCCGCAGGGTGTAGAAAAGATTTTCGGGCAGGATAAAATACCCCAATTTTTGCACGCAAATGGCGGTTAGCTCTTTTTGGTCGTCTGCATACCATTCTGCCATGGTCTCCGCCTGCTTTTCACGAGATGGCAAAGCGACGGCTTCTCCATTTTCCTGCTCCCATACGAATCGAAGCTGATTGTCCGACAGATATTTGTAAAATACCAAGCCCAGCAGATAGTTTTTGTACTCGCTGGCGTCCATTTTGCCGCGCAAAATATCGGCTGACGCCCAAAGTTGTGTATGTAGGTTCATTGTGTGTTCTCCTATGAGTGTAATTTTATGAGGTTGTCGAGTTTGCGGAAGAAGTCGCCGATGGCGGTTTGTTCGGGGAGGGTGGGGAGTGTAAATGTTTGTTTAGATAGCACAGTCTGGTTAATGCTCGCTTGGCTAACTGCTTGATTGGCGTGAGTTTCTGCCCATTGCTTTTTGATTGTTGTGTTGAGTTGATAGAAAATAAAGAAAGGACAATGTTCTTTGTGAGTAGAAAGCCGCAAAAGATTTATGCCATGATAGATATTGGCATCAGATTGAAAAATTGCAACTTTTCCAATGTGCGATATTGAGTTTATATTGCTGTAAAGTATGTCACCTTTGTTTAGCAAGTGCTTTTTTTGAGGGTTCTCGTTTGCATATCCTAATTTATTTTCATTTACATAACTATCTGAAATCGTTTCTATTCGGGTAAGTTTATACTTGCCATCTTGTAGGGTTGCATCGCCAGTAAATCCCGAAGATATAGTCACAACATCCCCCTACTTCCGCTGCTCCCACTCCCCACTAAACCCCGCAAACCGCACCCGCGGCACCCGCTCCCCCGCCTGCGGGAACATCTGCTGCAAGTACGATTTCTTTAGCTCTATCAGCAAATTATACTTACGCTGATATAAAGCGATAAGCTCGTCAAGTTTGCGGAAAAAGTTGCCGATTGCGGTTTGTTCGGCGAGGGAGGGGAGGGAAATTGTCAAATCTTTTATTATAGATGCCGACAAATTGCCTTGACCCCCCTGCAAATATGTTGATACAATACTGTTTTTCTGTTTTCTTAACCATTGAGCAATAAAGTCAGAGTTATGTTCTTCGTTTGGGTTAATCGCTAAAACAGCTTGGTTTATAGCACCTTTTATTTTGGAGCGACCGACTTCGCCACTTGTAGCCCCATATAATGCGTATAAAATAGTGCCGACTTCAACCATTTTTGCAGATGAATTTCTAATGCCTTCTTCTGACAGAAATAATTCTGTTGTATTTGAGTTTATTTCAGCCGAGCGAATAAAGGGGATATTTCCGCTATAATATTTCTTTTCGCTTACGCTGGGAGTTCCGCCAGAATACATCTCCGTCACCTCCCCCAACCTCACCTCTCTCCACTCCCCATCAAACCCTGCAAACCGCACCCGCGGCACCCGCTCCCCCGCCTGCGGGAACATCTGCTGCAAATACGCTTTTTTCAATTCTTTCAGTGCGGTCAATTTGCCTTGTGTCATGAAATTTCTCCTTGCGATGGGCTTACGCATGCTACAAGCGTAAGTATCATTGTACACTATCACACGAAAAAAGTCAAAAATTTTGCCATTATATGGCTTGTAATAAAAAAGTGTAGCCTAATAGCTACACTTTTTTGTTACTATGTTTGAATTTCTTCTCGCAAAGGCAATAATTCGCTCTCTATCACCCCACGCCAATACTCCGCAATGGTTGTTTGTCGGGTGCGATATTTCTTCTGGAAAACTGCCTCAAACTCGTCTTTGCCGAGTCCGGAAGCCTCTACAATAATGCTGATATAGGGCAGGGGTTTGTCCGGCTGATATTCGTTTATGCTGGTTTCCAAACTAACCGCAGGCACTTTCAGCTGGTCTGCAACCATGCCGATGATTCGGGAAATTTCCTTTTTGAAATAATCTTGCCAATCTCCGTTCAACCGCCCTGCCTCAATATCCGCAAGAATATTTGCGTAAACAGCTTGAACAATTGGGGATTTGCCGTGAATCTCTTTATCAATTTTCCACCGCAGTTCAGTTTTTTCGCTGACTGATGTGCTTTTGCGAAGTTCGCCGAGCAGCTTGTTAATATAAAAGCTGTCGATTTTCTCTTCATACACGGCACGATTAGTGGAAGTGAACTCGATTTCGGCAAGTAACTCCTCTGGAGGATTGGTGGGCAAATCTTCCTCGATTTCCCCTTTCAGGTTTTCTGCCCGCCCCTTTTCTGCTGGGATTTGTTCGATAATAGGTAAAAGTACTGCCTGTTCACCCTCTTCGGCGAAATCCTCGTAGCTTCGTAAGGCTGAATAAAGTTTTTCTAGCTTCTGAAACGCCTTGACTTGTGCCACTTTTTTCTTGATGTTTTGCGGGTCTTCTGCAAGGTCAGCTTTTGCCATCAAAAGGGCCTGATGTGCGGCGATAAAGTCATCTTTCACCGCCGTATACTCACGAGGAACAAGGGCGGTCCAATTTTGGTCTTCGTTGGAGAACAATTTTATTGCCTCTTCAATGTTTTTTCGCATTGTAGCAGGCTTGCGGAAGGTGACAATCATACCCGCCTCTTTCCCCTCATGCAGTCTGTTTGTCCGAGAAAATGCTTGCAGCAGCTTTTGATATTTAAGCTCACGGTCGACATATAAAGTCTGAATCGTGGGAGCGTCGAAACCCGTCAAAAGCCTGTCAACAACAATAACAAAATCCAGCCACTGCCCATCTTTTTGATAGTGCGCCTCTTTCCGTGCAAGGCGTTTGTTGATGTTGTCGTTGTAGTTATCAATGGTAGCATTTGTGCCGAAAACGGCATTGTAATCGTCAATAATTGCAGTCATTTCAGCCACCGAGGCGTTCATCCCCTCTTGGCTTTCGTCCAGTGAATATGTAATTGCCACACGAGGAAAATCAGGGTCGCGCAATGGGTTGCGCTCATCAATTTTGCCATTTAGAAGCTCGCCCGCCCGCTTTAGCTCTTGCAACTTATGATAAATTCTTTTCGCTTGTGCGATAGAGTGGGTTGTCAAAATCGCACTCATAGTCGGCATTCCGTTGACAACTTTGAATTTGTTTTTGACATTAAAGTGCTTGAAAATCTTTTTCAACATAGCGGTGATGTATTCATCACTCTCGAAAATCTC
>WQSD01000099.1 GCA_009788105.1 Oscillospiraceae bacterium
CTTTAACAAGTGTGCGTTAATAGCGTCTAATTTTTCTTCTTGCAAACGGATTTGTTCGGTGTGTCCGCCCTCAAGCTGGGCTAACTTTTCTTCCATGGAACGAAGCTCTGCCCGCATATGGGCAATACCCTCGATTAAGGCAGAAAGCTCTTTCTGGTCACTTACTCCATTGTCAGAAAAAATCTTGCGAACTTTGCGTTTGTATAACATGGCGTTGATAAAACTCACCGCCGCAAAAACTAACATTGCCCCTGCTCCTGCAGTTGCCGCTCCATATGGAGCAACATCAGCGTTTATTAGCTCGAAATAAAACACTGCAAATATGACCGCACCAAGCAACGCAAGGATAATCCCCGCAAAAACAGAAATGCGCCCTCTCGACTTTGCCTTTTCTACTTGGTTCAGCAGGTCAGAAGTGTTGTCACTCTCGGGATTCACCCCTTGCACTTTCTCTCGCAACACTTCTGCTTCGGCGTGCAACCGAGCCGCCTCTTGCTCCGCTGTGCGATACTCATCACCCATGTAGCACAGGGTTTCGTAGTACCCGCGGTCAGGAGAAAATCCTCCGTTTTCCTGGGACAATTGCTCTTCAATTTCCCCTAACTTGGCTTTCAGCTGTTGAATATTTTCTATGTTTTTCATTCGCCTTGTGGCTTCGGTATATTTAATTTTGGCGTCAACAGCGGCAAACTTCGCCTTTTTATCATCAACAATCCGCTTGCTTTCGTATGCCTTTTCTCGCCGCTCTGCAAGGATTGCCATGGTGGCTTTTGCCTCGTTCAATTCATCAAGTAACACATCTTGTTCACGACGAATCTCGAATATTTTTCCGCCCTTTTGGTTCTTGTGCAACAGCATTGTGCGAGCTTCGTCAAGCCGCTTCAAGGCTCGCTGAGTGTTCACCGCTTCGTCTGCGGAAAAAAGAATATTTTCGATGGCTTCGTTCAAACAAGCACCGCTAATGCGACTGCCGTCTGTCTGCCCAATATAGCAACTGCGACGAAAAATCTCCTCGGTCACACCAAGGAATAGCTTGTCCGGTGTTCCGGCAACCACTTCACCGCTGTCCGCTTTAGTAATGATAACATTTTCGCTTTTGTTGCCCTTTGCACCAACAATAAATTCACGGTGAACTCGATATTTTATTTCTTTGTGGAGCAAAATCATGCTTCCGCTTGCTCCGGAGGAGTTCCAAGCAGGATACCGCTGACGTTCGCTAAGGTCGTCAGCGTCTGATTTGCTTGATAGTCCGTAAAAAATAAATTTGATAAAGGCGGCAAGGGTACTCTTCCCTGCCTCGTTCCCGCCTTCAATCAGATTTATCCCGGAAGCAAAGTCCATATTATAATCGCTTAACGGACCAAAGCGGTTTATGTGTACTGATAGTATCTGCATTAGAATTCCTCCCCTCAAAAATCAATAATATCGTTGCCATCAAGGGCGGCAAGCCCGTATCGCAGTGCCATTTCAGCAATATCACGCTGTGCTGTGTCTGTTCCTCGGAAAGCAGGCAAAAGGGCTTCGTAAAACGCTCCCTTGATAGTGGGGTCATGCTCAAGACTGCTAATATCCACCTGTGGCACAGACTGGTCAGTCAGTTCCATGTAAAACAGCTTGTCCGCAACCGAAGCAAGGGTTTTCTCGCTTACATTTAACCCTGTAACCGCCTCCCCTACAATAGTCACACGCAAAAGAGTGTCATCGCCATACTTGGCGTCACGAACAGCAGTGTCAAATTTGGCAAGCAATTCCTCGTCGGTGGCAACGCCGGTCACGTCGAGCTTCATTGTTTCGTATCGCCGTTTGGAAAAGCGGACGAACTTGCTTTGCATATCAAATATGTCTCCGCTTTTTGCCATAGCGGCGATAAGCGCACCCCGCTCTCCTCGCTCCCCAAAGTCACGCCCCTCAAGACTGCCTGAATAGGCGTATCGCACCTTGCCCTCTGTCAGCACTTCGCTACCTGTGTGCAGGTGTCCAAGGGCAACATAATCCGCACCGCTGTCACGAATTTCTGTTAGGGAAATGGGGCAGTTGTCTGAAGATGAATTTCCAAGCTCCCCATGGGCAACAATGATATTTATCCGTTCGTTGTCCATATCAGGCATGGCGGCAAAAGGAGAGTTGAACATCACCCGCGAAGTGAAGGCATACCCAAAGACAGACACCCCAAGAGCGTCAATATCCACCCGCTCCATGGCATCTTTTTTTAATATATGCACATTTTTCGGAAACTCGTATTTTTCGTACACACTTCCTGCAAAGTAGAAGTCGTGATTGCCCGGAGAAATAATAATTTTAGTGTCCACCGCAGCGGCAAACTCTCGTATAACCATAGCAACCGTGTCCGGAGCAGGGCTGTTGCTGTCAAATAAATCCCCGCTTACAAGTAACAGGTTCACTTTGTTATCCCGCACATACATCATCATGTTAATAAAACTGGAGCGAAGCTCCTGCCGCCGTTGCTCGGACAGCTGAATATTCCCCCCTGCAAAAGGGCTGTCAAGGTGAATATCCGCACAGTGTAGTATCTTAATCATAGCCATTTACTCTTCTGTTTTTTCTTTTTTCTCAAGAGTGTGTTGAATATCTCGGTGGAAAGCGGCAAACAGCCGCTTGGAACGAATTATTTTGACTTTTTCAAAAACGTACTTCGTTGCGTAGCAATGGTTTTTGAAAAGTCAAAATAACGAGATTGAAACATGATTGACTTCATTCCATCTTTATTCAACACTTTTCTTAAAGCTCAGTTTGTTTTCCGTGCCGTTAATCAATCGTGTTATATTACTTCTGTGGAAATATACAATTAGTCCTGCGGTAATAAACACCGACGCCATAATAAGTCCGCGGATTGACACCCCAAACACAAACAAGTGATACCTATGGGATTCGCCATACACATCAGTTAATATTGTTTCAAGCATAAAATCATTTCCATGGTACATCATATTATGCAACAAGGGATAAAACGCGGCGGCGGCAAGCGAACCAGCGGAAATATACTTTGTTATTGCCACCATTACAACTAAAATAGCCAGCAAAATCGGGAATACTAATGGTTCAAGGCACAAAATCGCCGCCGCCGCTGTGGCAACACCTTTCCCTCCTTTGAACTTGTAATATAGGGGAAAGGCATGACCAAGAATACAAGTAACCATGGCGATATACGCCGCAATTTCACCTGCGAAAACCATCGCAAGAAATACCGCCACAACCGCCTTGAACAAGTCGCCGAACAGGGTCATAGCCGCAGGTACTTTGCCATAGGTGCGAAGCATATTTGTCATGCCTGCGTTGCCGGAGCCATGCTTGCGAATATCGTCACGGTAAAATAGCTTTGATATAATCACCGCAAAGTTCAAACTGCCAAGCAAATAGGCGATAAATGCCGAACCAAGAACTGCGGCAAGAAGAATAAATTCATTCTCAAACGTTACATGATAGCCAACTACTCCGTTGACCGTCAGCTGTCGTGCCTCGCCGAAATAGTATCCCACAAGACCGAAATAATATCGCAGGTTAAATAAAGTTAATTGCATAATTCCCCTCGTTGATAGTTGGATGGAGATAATATAGTAAATTTGCGTAGCAAATTATCCTTAATTTTTCATTTTTCATTCTTCATTTTTAATTGCCCTTCTTACTCTCCGCCCCTCGGCTTCACAATAATCCGAATTGGCGTGCCTGAAAAGCCGAATACTCGGCGAATATGGTTCTCGATAAACCGCTGATACGAAAAGTGAAACAAGTCCGCGCGATTGCAGAAAATCACAAAGGTGGGCGGGCATACCCCCGTCTGCGTCATGTAGTACAGCTTCAGGGGCTTGCCTCGGTCGCTGGGAGGCTGGTGACGCATGACTGCGTCTGCAAGAATTTCGTTCAGCTTGCCAGTGGAAATTCGCAGGCTGGCTTGCTCGTGTACATACTTGATATGCTCGAAAATCTTGTCCACACGCTGCCCTGTCTTTGCTGACACGAACACAAGTGGCGCATAAGTCATGTAGGCAAAGGCTTTGTACACATCGTCAGTGAAATCTTTCACCGTGTCGTTGTCCTTGGTGATGGTGTCCCACTTGTTCACAACGAAAATCGCCGCCTTTCCCGCCTCGTGGGCAAGTCCTGCTATCCGCTCGTCCTGCTCGGTCACACCCTGCCCCGCATCAATCATGATAAGGCAGACATCCGCACGCTCCACCGCCATTTTCGCTCGCAGTACGCTGTATTTCTCGATTTTGTCCGCAATCTTGCTCTGCCTGCGAATCCCTGCGGTGTCAATGAAAGTGAACTCCCCGTGCTTGTTTTCCACCTTGGCATCAATGGCGTCACGGGTCGTTCCCGCAATTGGGGAAACAATCATCCGCTCCTCCCCAAGGATATAGTTCACAAGACTGCTTTTCCCCGCATTAGGCTTGCCGATAACTGCCACTTTAATGCTGTCGTCATCTCCCATGTCAAGTTCCTCGTGGTTGGGAAAGCATGAGGTGACAACGTCCAAGAGATCCCCAGTGCCGTTGCCGTTGAGGGAGGACACAGGCATAGGGTCGTGAGCAAAACCAAGCTCGTAAAACTCGTAAAACCCTGTGGGAGTTGCCCCTGTGTTGTCAACTTTGTTCACGCAGGGGATAATATGCCGTCCGCTTTTCTTCAGCATCAGGGCAATTTCTCGGTCATCCGCCGTCACTCCGTCGTGCAGGTTCAGCACGAAAAGAATCACGTCTGCCGTTTCGATGGCAATCTCGGTTTGCACCCGCATATGACGGAAAATCTCGTCGTCCGGGCGGGGTTCAATCCCCCCGGTGTCAATCAGGGTAAAGGCGTAGCAGTTCCACTCCGCCTCGGAATATATGCGGTCGCGGGTCACGCCGGGGGTGTCCTCGATAATGGACAACCGCTGACCTGACAACTTATTCGCAAGGGTGCTTTTGCCCACATTAGGGCGGCCAACTATGGCTACTACTGGTTTCATGGTTTTTCTTTCGGTGTGGTGTATTTTATGTTTGATGTAATTATGATTTTTGCCGACGGCTTTGTATGGTGGTTGTATTCGGCGAGCAGGCAGACACAAGGTCTACCCCTACAGAAAGGGCGTTGGGAGCATACCGCACACAGCCTCCCTCGTGAGGGAGGTGGCTTGTGGGTGTTCTTCCCGCAAGTCGGAGGGAGTAGCCCTTGACCTACGCAGGGCAAACTCCTCCCGTCAGTCGCAAGGTCAGCGACTGCCACCCTCCTCGGAGAGGAGGGCTTGGGTGCGGTGCGACCTTGACCTTAATCCCCTGACCCAGGCGGAAGGGGATTTGCAGAAACATTCTGCCTGTTTTTCGTGCATTTTCGTGCATTTTCGTGCGTTTTCGTGTATTTCGTGGTAAAAGCGTCCTTGACCTTCTTCCACACAGGCGGGTCGCCC